>CAMAKT010000032.1 GCA_945836135.1 uncultured Clostridia bacterium
CGGTACGTACGGTGCTGTGAGAGGACGGCGGTTAGTCACCGCCTCCTACTCGATTGAATTTATGTTATAAGCCCAGCCTATATCAGAATATAAAATCAAGGTATTAACACTTTTCCTATAGGTTTGCTATACTTTACAACATGAAAGGCAACAGGAGGTGAACCTGATGATTGAGTTAAAGAATGTAAGCAAAGTTTTTAAGAACAAGGATAACGAGGTAAGGGCATTAGACGGGGTAGACCTTACTATCGAGGACGGCGATATTTACGGAATCATAGGATTTTCGGGAGCCGGCAAGTCCACATTGATCAGAACCATCAATGCACTTGAAGTACCCACATCGGGGCAGGTGCTTGTGGACGGCGAGGATATTAATAAACTGAGTAAAGCACAGCTTCGGGGAAAAAGAAAGAAAATCGGAATGATATTCCAGCAATTTAATCTGTTGGAAACCAAAACCGTATATGAGAACATAGCCCTTCCGCTGGTTCTCAATCATGTACCGAAGGAGCAGATTAAGAAAAAGGTTGAGGAGGTCTTAGAGTATGTTGAACTCACTGACAAGAAGAATACATATCCATCAAAGCTGTCAGGAGGACAAAAACAGAGAGTTGGTATAGCAAGAGCGCTGGCCACGGAGCCGTCAATACTTCTTAGCGATGAGTCCACAAGTGCTCTTGACCCTAAGACAACCAAGGCAATTTTAAGCCTTCTTAAAAAGATTAACAGGGAGTTTAAGATAACAATAGTCCTGATAACCCATGAGATGAATGTCATCCAGAGCATCTGCAATCATGTGGCAGTGATGGAAAACGGCAGAATTGTAGAGAGAGGAGAGGTTCTTGACATATTCAGTGAGCCTAAACAGGAGATAACGAAGAATTTTGTAAAGACGGTAATCAACGACAGCGTTCCGGAGCTTCTGGTGGAGGGCATAAGAGCAGAGAAGAAGAACAATAAGCTGTTAAAACTTAAGTTCTTAGACAGCGACAGCACCGAATCAGTATTATCGGGTGTCAATAAGAACTATGATGTGGAAACAAATATTCTGTTTGCCAATATCAGTGAAATACAGGAAAGAGTACTTGGAATAATCATAGTACAGATTGTAGGTGCGGCAGGCGAGATTGCCGGAGCACAGGACTATTTTACAAAGCATGGCGTCGGTTATAGCGAGATAAGCTTGTAGCAGGTATAAGGAGGGAAAAGAATGGAAGAATTTTTGGGAATATCTAATGAAAAACTGCTTACATCATGTGCCGAGACGCTGTACATGGTGGGAATAGCACTTATAATTGCCACGATTGTGGCGTTCGTATTGGCGATAGTGCTGGTATTTACAAGAAAGGGTGGACTTTACCAGAATACGGTAGTGTACAATGTCATCAATGTTGTGATTAACATTGTAAGAAGTACTCCCTTCGTGGTTCTTTTAGTGGCAATCATGCCTGTGACAAAAGCGATTATCGGAACAAGAATAGGGCCGACGGCGGCAATAGTACCTCTTACGGTCAATGCAATACCGCTGCTTACCAGATTATTTGAAAACTCACTATTAGACACAGGAAACGGAATATTAGAGGCAGCGTTAGCCATGGGAGCCACACCTTTACAGCTGGTAACCAAGTTCATTCTGCCTGAATCCTTGGGCTCGGTAATATTGTCACTTACAACCGGAATCGTTGGACTTATCGGAGCCAGTGCAATGGCAGGCTATGTAGGCGGAGGCGGAATCGGAGCGCTGGTACTCAATTACGGCTACAACCGCTTCAACTTCAAATTGATGTATAGTTTGGTGGTTGTGCTGATTCTCATTACGCAGCTCATCCAGAGCCTTGGAAGCTATTTTGCAAGAAAAGCAAGAAAAAGATAAATATAGTTTACATAATTAGATATAAGTTTATTTTTCAGGAGGAAAAAATTATGAAAAAGTTTGGAAAGAGATTATTTGTACTTGGAATTATTGCAACGGCAGCACTTGCCGCAACAGGCTGCGCAAAGAAAGCAAGCGGTACCGCAGGGGAGGAAAAAAAGGAACTTACATATGCTAAAGGTTCAGGACCATACACAATACTGTTTGAGGAGCATGTTAAGCCTATACTTGAAGCTAAGGGCTATACCTTTAAGGCATCGGAGTTAAGCCTCCAGTATGCGGACGAAGCAATTGCGGATGGAGATGTGGATTTTTCCGTTGAGCAGCATACAGCATATATGAATGCGTTTAATAAGAGCTATAATGCTAAGCTGGTGGCACTTACGCCAATACCTACGGTTCCGGCATCAGTTTTCTCCGAAAAGCACGGCTCCATTGATGAAATTGGCGAGGGGCAGGTAATTGCGATTCCACAGGATGAAGGAAATCAAGCCAGAGCCTTTGTAATGCTTCAGGATTTAGGCTGGATTAAGCTTAAAGAGGGCACCAATTATGCTACAGCCAGTGATGAGGATGTGGCAGAGAACCCATATAATCTTGAGTTTCTTGAAATATCCACAAATATTATTGCTACAACACTTTCGGATTATGATTTTGGTGTAATTACCGGAAGTATAGTGTATAATGCAGGTATTGATCCATCTACCGCACTCTTTAACGAGAATCTTACAGAGAATTTCTGGCTTCAGATTGTGGTAAAGGACGAGGATAAGGATACACAGTGGGCAAAGGATTTGGTGGCTGCATATCAGTCCGTCGAGTTCACGGATTGGCTTAAGGCAAACAATGAGAGCGTATACAGAAATCTCTGGTCAATTCCGGAGTATTAGAGTAACAGTTCAGCCATAGCCTTAAATGTGAGATAATCATGCTTGCATGAATTAGCTCTCATTTAGGGCTATGGACGGAGCGCCCGTTTATGAGCAAAGTTAGCTGCGAAGCAGCGAGAAAGCGCTGACAGGCGCCTTTGCGAATGGCGCGGCTGAACTGTTACATATAAAAATTAAAAAGGAGAGCATCTTATGGACAGAATCGAGGAAAAAATTATCAAGATAATTGATGACAATAGGGAAAAAATCATAGACTTCGGAAATGACATATACACTCATGCTGAGTTAGGCTACAAGGAGTTCCGCACGGCAAAGAAGTTTGCCGATGAGCTTAAGGCACTTGGACTTGAGACCAAGGAGGGGCTTGCTGTTACAGGCGTTAAGGGTTATTTAAATCAGCAGAAGAAGGACAATGTAAGTCTTGCGCTTATAGGTGAGCTGGATGCACTTCGTATTCCCAACCACAAATATGCCAATAAGGAAACTCAAGGGGCACATTGCTGCGGGCATCACACCCAGATTACCGGCGTAATCGGTGCGGCCCTTGCCCTTACAGATAAGGAGGTTGCCGAGTCACTTGCCGGACAGGTAGTATTCTTTGCGGTACCTGCTGAGGAGTACGGGGAGATTGAATTTAAGAATCAGCTAAAAAATGAAGGAAAGATTCGCTACGGCGGAGGAAAATGCGAGCTCATAAGAATAGGCGCATTTGACGATATCGACATTAATCTGGCACATCACACCGCCATAGGAGACGAAGTGGTTATAAGAAAGGGCAGTGGCAACGGCTTTGTGAGCAAGGTTATCCGATACAAGGGCAAAGCTGCGCATGCAGCCGGAAGCCCTCATCTTGGAATCAATGCCTTAAATGCAGCCTCAATCGGTTTGACAGCACTTCAGTATCAACGTGAAACATTTCAGGATAAGGACACCGTAAGGGTACATCCTATTCTGACAAAGGGTGGAGATTTGGTCAATGTAATTCCTGATGAAGCAGTTATCGAGACCCTTGTAAGAGCCAACAATACGGAGGCAATCTTAGATGCCTCTGCCAAGACTGACCGTGCATTCTTAGCCGGTGCCGTGGCTACCGGGGCAAAAATTGAGATTGAGACTATGCCGGGATATCTTCCGAGAATTCCTGTGGATGCACCCGAAGAGCTTATAGAAGCGGCAAAGATGGCAGCAGGAGATAAATATAATGTGAATATTTTCGACCACGCAGGGGCACCTAGCGGTGGCTCAACAGATGTGGGAGATGTGCAGCATATTCAGCCTGTATTCACATTCAGTACGGGTGGTGCCACAGGCTCAGGTATGCACAGCGCTGATTTTGACATTTCGGATGAGGAGCTTGCCTATGTTGTTACAGCGAAGATATTTGCGTTGACAGCGTACAGACTGCTTAAGGGCGGTGCCGAAACTGCCAGAAGACTTGTGGATGATTACAAGCCGATTTTTACCAAGCAGCAGTACATTGATTACATGGAATCCCTGATCAGCACCAAGACAGGCGGGGATATTGGACTTAAGGAAGTATAAAGACAAACAGGAGAGAAGGAATGGCAATGAGTTATGGAATTAACACCACATGTATCTATGGAGAAGCCAAGGAGCAGGGAGACGATAAGCATTACGGAGCATTGAGCTATCCTATTTATCAGACAGCTACATTTGCGCACCCGCAGGTGGGGGTAAGCTCAGGGTATGACTACAGCCGTCTGTCAAATCCCACAAGAAATCAGCTTGAGAAGGTGGTAGCAGCCCTGGAAAAGGGAACGGATGCTTTCGCCTTTTCCACCGGAATGGCAGCCATAACCATTGTCATGGAGTTTTTTTCGCCGGGAGACCACATCATTGCCGGGGATGATTTGTACGGCGGAAGTGTAAGGCTGTTTGACAATATATCCAGAAAGAACGGATATGATATCGAATATGTTGATACCAGCCGTGAAGATATTGAGAAATACATACGTCCTGAGACGAAAGCGGTATTTATTGAGACACCTACCAACCCGATGATGAACATTACCGATATAAGGAAAATGTCCGAGATTACCAAGCGACATGGAATACTGCTGATTGTGGACAACACATTCCTGTCGCCTTATCTGCAAAATCCTCTGGAGCTTGGTGCAGATATTGTCATTCACAGCGGCACCAAGTACTTAAGCGGACATAATGACACCTTGTCAGGCTTTGTGGTAGTCAAGGATAAATCCCTTGCAGAGCGGGTATTGTATGTGTCTAAGACAACGGGAGCTAATCTTGCCCCATTTGACAGTTGGCTCCTGCTTCGGGGAATTAAGACCCTCGGTATCAGAATGGACAGGCAGCAGACCAACGCGGCAAGGCTTGCACAGTGGCTTAAGGCTAATCCTAAGGTTAAGAAAGTATATTATCCGGGATTTGAGGAGCATCCGGGACATGATATAATGAAAAGGCAGGCAAGGGGCTACGGTGCTATGCTCTCATTTGAGATGGAGTCAAAGGAAAGTGCACTTCGGGTACTTAACAATGTTAAGCTCATAAGCTTTGCAGAGAGCCTCGGAGGAGTTGAAACTCTGCTTACCTATCCGACATTGCAGACTCATCCTGATGTTCCGGTGGAGATTAAGGAGCGCAACGGAATTACCGAAAGCTTGCTGAGACTATCTGTGGGAATTGAAGACATTGAGGACTTGATTGCTGATTTGGAACAAGCCTTTGCATAGGAGGATGCTTATGAAATATGATTTTGACAGAATAATTGAGCGCAGGGGAACGGGCTGCATAAAATATGATTTTCAGAAGGAGAGAAGGGGCAGGGATGACCTGCTCCCTTTGTGGGTTGCGGATATGGATTTTGCCTTGCCCAAGGAACTCTTGTCAGATATCGGCAAAAGGGTGGAGCACGGCATATTCGGCTACACAGACCCTAAGGATAGTTATTTTGACAGCGTAATCGGATGGTTTGAGAAGCATTTTGGCTGGAAAGGTAACAAGGAGTGGATTACAGTCACTCCCGGAGTAGTGGTTGCCATATCCATTGCCATAAGAGCGCTGACAAAGGAGAATGACGGGGTGCTTATACAGCAGCCGGTGTATTATCCTTTTTCTGAGGCTATTATTAGTAATAACAGAAGGCTGGTCAACAATCCTCTGGTATATGAGAACGGTAAATATCATATAGATTTTGAGGATTTTGAGGAAAAAATTGTTAAGGAAAATGTAAAGCTCTTTATCCTGTGCAGCCCTCATAATCCTGTGGGAAGGGTATGGACTAAGGAAGAGCTTAAAAGAATGGGTGACATCTGCCTTAAGCATAAGGTCATTGTGGTGGCGGATGAGATACACTGTGATTTTACATACGAAGGATTCAGACATATTATGTTTCCGTCAATAAGCAGTGAATTTGAGAACAATGTGGTACTGTGCACTGCGCCAAGCAAGACCTTCAATATTGCGGGACTTCATGTGTCCAATATATTTATTCCGAATCCGGAAATCAGGAAAGCTTTCCAACAAGAGTTTGCTGCGGTTGGGCTTTCACAGCCGAATATTATGGGACTTACGGCATGCCAATCCGTATACGAAAAGGGTGAAGAATGGTATGGACAGCTCAAGGAATATCTTGCGGGTAATCTGTCATATGTGCGAGAATATCTTGAAAAAGAGCTTAAGGACATAAAACTTGTTGAACCGGAAGGAACTTATCTTATCTGGCTCGACTGTAGCGGCCTTGGACTGACACAGAAGCAGCTTGAGAGCTTTGTGGAGGATAAGGCAAGGCTGTGGGTAGACTTCGGAAGTATATTCGGACGTAAATGCGGACAGTTCATAAGAATTAATATTGCCTGCCGGAAAGCGACTCTCAGGCAGGCAATGGAACAGCTAAAGGCTGCATACGATACATTGGGTAAATTTTAGTTTTGATTGAACCATGTGGCAAAGAGCTCCGGCCAGCATGCACATTCTGGCTCTATCTCCTTAAGACTTTCGCAAGCAGTTTCCCTTGTGGCTAGGGCAAGTCCGTGGCTGCCCTTCTGGAAAATATGGAGTTCACATGGAATCCTGTATTTTCTGAGGGCGGCAGCCATTAGAAGGGAATTTTCCACAGGCACGGCACCATCCTCAAAGGTATGCCAGATAAATGTAGGAATGGTGTCAGCGTTCACGCGTTTCTCAAGGGATACAGTGTCATACAGGCTTTCGTCACCGCCAACAAGATTGTCAAAGGAGCCGCGGTGTGCATATTCACCGGCTGTGATTACAGGGTAGCATAACAGCATGGAGGAAGGCTTATAGTCCTCACTGTTGCCGCCGAGAACCTTGGTAATCACCTCGTCCTTCCACATGGTCCCGAGACTTCCTGCAACATGGGCGCCGGCAGAAAAACCGCATATACAGAGCTTATCAAGCATAACATGCCATTCCTCGGCATGCTTTTTTATGCAGTCAACAGCCATGGCAGCCTCTATGAGCTGGCATGGATACTGGTCAGGCACAAGGCTGTAATACAGCACGCAGGCATTGTATCCGTGCGCATTCATGCGCAGGGCAATAGGTTCTGCTTCACGAGGGGAAAGGTGACCATAGCCGCCACCGGGACATATAAGAACCATAGGACGCTTCTTTACCGCAATCATATCCGGTGTATCTATAATGTAGGTGACAAGCTTAGCCACGCTCTCACTGTGCGATATACCAGCCTTGGAATAGTCAGGTTTTAGTTCAATAGTTGTATGTAACATGGGAACCTCCTTGTGTTTAATATCATTTTCTGATTTTAACATAATATATTTGCCAATGCAATTCATTGGTGGTAAAATAAAATTATATAAAAATGTGTAAAGCGAGGGATTGCATGGACAAAAAGTTATATGATTTAATGGACTGGCCGGAGATTGAGGCTGTAGTATATTCTGAATGCAAGAAGCCGATGGATATATTGGGTCAGCATGTTACGCAGGATGGATTGCTTTTTCAGACCTTTAAGCCGGGGGCAGTGGGAGTTAGGCTCGAGCTGACCGGCAAGAATAAGACGTACGATATGGAGATGGTTGATGAGGCGGGATATTTTGCCGTGCTGATTCCCGGAAGACGCAGAGTGGGCTATTCACTTATAGTGGATTATGGCGATGGTAATGTAGTCCGCATGGTAGATACATACAGCTTTAAGGTACAGATACTTGCTTCCGAGCTGGAGCGGTTCAATGCGGGAATCAACTACGAACTTTACAATGTGCTTGGTGCCCATCCTATGACGGTGGATGGTGTCGAGGGCGTACATTTTGCAGTGTGGGCACCTAATGCATGGAGGGTCAGCGTTGTAGGTGATTTTAACAACTGGGACGGAAGGCTGTACCAGATGCAGTTCCTCGAGAAGTATGGCGTATTTGAGCTTTTTATTCCGGGAGTTAAGCCTCTTGACATATACAAGTATGAGATTAAATTCAAGGGAGGTCTTGTGGGACTCAAGGCAGACCCTTATGCTTTTTACAGTGAGCTTCGTCCTAACAATGCTTCGGTTGTGTACGACCTTGACAAATATGTATGGACGGACGGAGACTGGATGGACAGCCGTGACCTTAATAAGGACAAGCCAATGTCTATCTATGAATTGCACCTTGGCTCCTTTATGAAGCCGGAGGACGGCAGGGAATTCTATAATTATCGTGAGATTGCTCCTTTGCTTATCAAGTATGTGAAGGAGATGGGATACACCCATGTGGAGCTTATGCCTATTATGGAGCATCCTTTTGACGGCTCATGGGGATATCAGGTTACAGGATATTATGCGCCTACAAGCCGTTACGGTACACCGGATGATTTCAGATATTTCGTGGATTTACTTCATTGTTCCGGAATAGGTGTAATACTTGACTGGGTTCCGGCGCATTTTCCTAAGGATGCTTTCGGGCTGGCGAGATTTGACGGGACTGCGCTTTACGAGCATTTAGACCCGAGACAGGGCGAACATCCGGATTGGGGCACTTACATATATAATTACGGCAGACCTCAGGTGCGCAATTTCCTCATTGCCAATGCACTTTTCTGGGCGAAGGAATACCATGCAGACGGTATCAGAATGGATGCGGTGGCTTCGATGCTTTACCTCGACTATGGCAAGCAGAGCGGTCAGTGGATTGCCAATATGTATGGCGGTCATGAGAATCTGGAGGCGATTGAATTCTTTAAGCAGCTTAACAGTGTATACCGCAAGCGCAACAAGGGTTCGATGCTTATCGCTGAGGAATCCACGGCATGGCCTATGGTTACAGGAGATGTTAAGGAAGGCTCCCTGGGCTTCGATTATAAATGGAACATGGGCTGGATGAATGATTTCCTAGATTTTGTAAGTGCGGACCCGCTGTTCAGAAAGGGGCGTTACGGAGAACTTACCTTCAGCATGATCTATGCTTACAGCGAGGACTTTATCCTTGTCATATCCCATGACGAGGTAGTGCATGGCAAGTGCTCAATGATTAACAAGATGCCGGAGCAGGATTTGGATGCCAAGTTCTCGGATTTGAGGGCAGCCTATGGTTTTATGTACACACATCCGGGGAAGAAGCTCCTGTTCATGGGACAGGATTTCGGTCAGTTCAATGAATGGTGGGAGGCACGGTCTGTTGACTGGGATGAGTTATCCAAGGAGCATAACCAAAAGCTGCACCGCTATATGAAGGATTTGAATGTTCTGTACAAGAAGGAACCTGCATTGTATGAGCTTGACTATAATCCGAATGGTTTTGAGTGGATTAACAATATCTCGGCAGATGAATGTATCGTTTCCTATGTGCGCCGCGCCAAGAATGGTGATGAGCTGCTTGTTGTGGTCAGCTTTACACCTGTTCTGCGTGAGAAGTATAAGATAGGCGTTCCGGCAGCAGGACAGTACAAGGAGATATTTAACAGCAACGCCAAGAAGTACGGAGGAACCGGAAAGCTTAACTCCCGCGTTAAGATTTCCGAGAAGAGTGAGTGTGACAACCGCGAAAATTCAATCCGTATAACAATACCGCCTCTTGGTATATGTATATTCAGGCGTGTGGCAGAGGAAGGTAAGGAATCAAAGAATGAATAATGTACTGATAGATACCATTGTCAGTTATGTTCTGACTCTTGGCAAGAATATACTGATTGCCCTGCTTGTGTATTTAGTAGGGCGTAAGTTGATGAAGTGGGTGTTGAAGCTCCTTGCAAGGGCACTTGAAAAAGGAAAGCTTGAACCTATCGTAGTCAAATTTATCAATTCCATAGCAAAGATTGTGCTGTATGTTATTTTGTTCCTGGCAGTTGTTTCGATACTCGGCATACCGACCACTACTTTTGTGACACTGTTTGGTACAGCCAGCCTTACTGTCGGACTTGCTTTGCAGGGAAGTCTGTCCAACTTTGCAGGTGGTGTTCTGATACTTATTTTTAAGCCGTTCCATGTAGGAGATTACATTGTTGCCTGCGGCAATGAGGGAACTGTTACGGGAATCGATGTCTTCTATACCAAGCTTGCCACAGTGGACAATAAGACTGTAGTAATTCCTAACGGTACACTGGCTAATTCAAGTCTGACCAATGTAACCGCAGCAGAGTACAGACGTGTGGACATACAGGTGGGCATAAGCTATGAATCCGATATCAAGGCGGCAAAGGAAGTATTAAGGGGAGTTATCTCCGGGAATGAGAATGTTATTGCTGATAAAGGCATTAATGTGTTCGTAGCCTCACTTGATTCAAGTCAGGTCACACTGGAGACCCGTGTATGGGTTCATAAGGATATGTTCTGGGACACCAAGTGGGGGCTTACGGAGCAGTACAAGCTTGCCCTTGACGAGAACGGAATTGAGATACCGTTTAATCAGCTTAGTGTTACGCTTAAAAATCAAGAAGATAATAAATAAATATAAAAATGATGACGAACAGCTTGTTTGGCTGTTTGTCATCATTTTTTACGAAGAAAGGAATTATCATGGAAAATAGGAAATTGGCAGTTTTAACATTTGACGATGGTCCGACAATTGGAATAACAGATGAGATACTTGATATTTTAGAGGAAAATAATGCTGTGGCAAGTTTTTTCCTCATTGGGCAGCAGATAACCAATGAGACAAGCTATCTTGTAAAAAGAGCCCATGATATGGGTTGCTCCATTGAGAATCACTCCAGAACCCATAGGGTGATGCCGGAGCTTACTGAGCAGGAAATTGTGATGGAAATAAGCTATACAACGGAGCTTATTGAAGACATAACAGGGGAAAAGCCGGAGTTTTTCCGCCCGCCATATATAGCTTATGACCAGAAGATGTATGACTTTATTGATCTGGCATTTATATGCGGATATGGCTGTGAGGACTGGGTTCCTTCTGTTACAACACAGCAGAGAGTTGAGAGAATCCTTCATGATATTAAGCCGGGCAATATAATTCTTCTACATGACATGGAGGGTAATACACAGACTATAGAGGCAATCAGAATAATCATACCGGAGCTTAAAAAGCAGGGCTATGAATTTGTCAATATAAGGGAGCTTTTTAAGCAGAGCGGGATCAAGCCTGAGAGAAATGTAATATATATGGCTGCTGATGAGGTCAGGAAGAATTACGAATAATTATTGACGGGTAAGCTGTGGCAGGGAGAATTAAGCATGGAGAAAAGGATATTATCATATCGCAGATATATGGATGAGCAGATACGGATTTTAAAGGAAGACGGGAGGGTCGGAGATGTTTCGGAATTAAAAAGAGAGCATCTGACACAGATTGGATTTTTTCAGCATGAGAGGTTGATTCACCTGATTGTGACGGTTGTATTTGCACTTTTGGAAGTGATGTCTATTATTACTGTGCTTATTTCCGGAGAAACATTTTCGATACTTCTGCCACTTGCGGTAATGGTTTTACTGGTGCCGTATATCAGACATTATTACATACTGGAAAATGAAGTTCAGAAAATGTATCAGCAGTATGATGTACTGACATATTACACGTCAGGTGATTATTTTTTTAGAGAGGATAAGGGAAATGTATACAGAAAAGAAAAATGAAGGTAATGGTACAAACCGGATTATTGAGGGGACTATTTGGAAGCAGCTTCTTATTTTCTTCTTTCCGATACTGGTGGGAACATTTTTTCAGCAACTCTATAATACTGTGGACGCGGTGGTTGTGGGGCGGTTTGCGGGTAAGGAAGCGCTGTCCTGTGTTGGGGGGTCATCCAGCCAGATAATTAATCTGGTGGTGGGCTTTTTTACAGGTATGTCAGCAGGAGCAACAGTTATTATTTCCCAGTTCTTTGGTGCAGGAGAAAAAAATAAATTAGTGAGGGCGTTACATACCGCTTATGCATTTGCAATTCTTGGAGGAATAATTGCGGGAATTGCAGGTATAATTGCCACAATTCCTGTGCTGAAACTTATGAATACTCCGGCTGAACTTATGAAGGATTCCGCGCTTTATGTGAGGATATATTTTGCCGGGCTTGTATTTATATTTGTATATAATATGGGCTCAGCCGTGCTCAGGGCGGTGGGGGATGCCAGGAGGCCACTGTATTATCTGATTATCTGCTGTGTCGTCAATATAGTGCTGGATGTAGTGCTTGTATGTGTGTGTTCACTGGGGGTTCTGGGAGTTGCTGTGGCAACCCTGCTTGCACAGTTTGTCAGTGCAGTTCTTGTTACAAGAGCACTCATGCTTCATACAAATAGCATGAAACTGACATTGTCTAAAATACGTCTTCATAAAGACATACTTCCATCCATGCTTAAGATAGGACTTCCTACAGGAATACAATCCAGTATGTACAGTGTTTCCAATATTATTGTTCAGTCAGCCCTTAACAGCTTCGGAGTTGACACTATGGCTGCATGGTCTGCCTTCGGTAAGATTGACAGTATGTTCTGGATGATTAACACCGCCTTCGGTATTTCAGCAACTACCTTTGTAGGGCAGAATTTCGGAGCCGGAAGATATGACAGAGTAAAAAAGGGAACGGTGCAATGTCTGCTTATGGACATTGCTGCTGCACTTTTGTTCAGTACTTTCACGCTTATAACAGGAAGATACCTGCTTATGATATTTACCTCTGAGACAGAGGTCATAAGTATAGGCTTCAGGATGATGAGGATAATATCACCTGCATACTTCATATTTGTGTTTATAGAGATTTTTTCAGGATCATTGAGGGCACAGGGGCATGTGATGGTGACAACTTTTATGACCATGATTGGCGTATGTGCTTTCAGAATTGCGTGGGTACTGCTTATTGTTCCACACGGTACACTTGAACAGATAGTATCCTGCTATCCGGCTACATGGATTGTGACTGCAACGGGAATGATAATTTATTATATTTATAAACAGAGCAGGATTATAAAGAAATTTACTAATTCCTATTGACATACTAGGAAATGAGGAATATACTTGCAAAAAAGGTAATTATTCACAGTACAGCATACATATGCTGACAGCGGTAGGGAAGGAGCATTTTATGGCAAAGGTATACAAGGGTACATTGGATTTAATCGGCAACACACCATTGGTTGAAGTTGTGAATGTGGAGAAGGAGTTAGGGCTTAAGGCAACGGTTCTGGTGAAGCTGGAGTATTTCAATCCGGCAGGAAGTGTTAAGGACAGAATTGCCAAGGCCATGATTGAGGATGCGGAAAAAAGAGGGGCGTTGAAGCCGGGGTCGGTTATTATCGAGCCAACTTCCGGCAATACCGGAATCGGTCTTGCATCCATAGCGGCAGGAAAGGGATACAGAATTATTCTCACCATGCCTGAGACAATGAGCGTGGAACGCCGTAATATTCTTAAGGCATACGGTGCCGAGATTGTCCTGACGGAAGGTGCCAAGGGAATGAAGGGAGCAATACAGAAGGCTGAGGAGCTTGCGGCAGAGATTCCGGGAAGCTTTATTCCGGGACAGTTTGTAAATAAGGCTAACCCTGCGGCTCACAGAGCTACTACCGGTCCTGAGATATGGCGTGACACGGACGGACAGGTAGATATATTTGTGGCAGGTGTGGGTACAGGAGGAACACTTACAGGAGTTGGTGAGTACCTTAAGTCACAGAAGCCGGATGTAAGAATTGTTGCCATGGAACCTGCTTCCTCACCGGTTCTGTCAGAGGGCAGAGCGGGTGCACACAAGATTCAGGGTATCGGCGCAGGGTTTGTTCCGGATGTTCTTAACACACAGGTATATGATGAGATCGTGACGGTGGAGAATGATGATGCATTTGCCACAGCTAAGCTGCTGGCAAAGAAGGAGGGCGTTCTTGTGGGAATATCCTCCGGTGCGGCACTCTACGCAGCAATCCAGCTTGCCAAGCGCCCTGAGAATGAGGGCAAGACCATTGTTGCTCTTCTCCCGGACAGCGGAGACAGATACTATTCCACACCGCTTTTTACCGAATAAGCAGATGATACGGATTGAGCGACAACTTCATAATTGTAAACAAGAAAAAAGGCAGCAGATTATCTGTTGCCTTTTTTGGTTCTAAAGACTTAAGCATTAAGCAAGATAAGCCTCATATTCCCTGATTGCTTCTTTCATCGCTGCAGAGCTCGGGGCGCCCTTGGTAAGGCGCTTCTCTACGCAGGTCTTAAGTGAGATTGCGTAATATATGTCTGCCTCAAATACAGGGCAGATTGCTTTCAGCTCATCGAGGCTCATCTCGTCAATGGAGATGCTGCGTTCAAGGCAGTACAGTACAATCTGACCGATGATTCCGTGTGCATCACGGAACGGCACACCGTGATTGACAAGATAATCGGCAGCATCGGTGGCGTTGGTGAAGCCTGCCATGGCGCTTTTTTCCATAACATCCTTGTTGAAGGTCATGGTGTCAATCATTCCGGTGAAGAGAAGAATGCAGCCTTTGACGGTGTCGATGGCGTCGAAGGTGAGTTCCTTGTCCTCCTGCATATCTTTATTATATGCCAGAGGAAGCCCCTTCATGGTAGTGAGAAGGGAGATAAGAGCACCATATACTCGTCCGGTCTTTCCGCGCACAAGCTCCGCGATATCCGGATTTTTTTTCTGAGGCATGATGGAACTGCCCGTGCTATAGCCGTCATCAAGCTCTATGAAACGGTATTCATTGGAGTTCCATATAATGATTTCCTCCGAAAAACGGCTTAAGTGCATCATGATTGTAGAAAGTGCGCTTAAGAACTCTATCAGATAGTCACGGTCAGAGACAGAGTCAATGCTGTTGGAGGTGGCACCTGTAAAGCCAAGCAGGGATGCTGTATATTCACGGTCCAGTGGATAGGTAGTTCCGGCTAATGCACCGGCACCAAGAGGACAATAATTCATTCGCTTCAATATATCAGCAAGTCTGCCTCTGTCCCGGCGGAACATCTCAAAATATGCGCCGAAATGATGAGCCACAGTAATTGGCTGTGCTTTCTGCAGATGGGTAAAGCCCGGCATATAGGTGTCAGTATTTTCCTTCATAATACGAAGAATTACCTTCAGAAGACCTGCTAACAGCTCATCTGTCTGTTTAAGCTCGTCCCTGATATACAGGCGCATATCAAGGGCAACCTGGTCATTGCGGCTTCTTCCGGTGTGAAGACGCTTGCCGGCATCACCGATTCTTTTAATCAGTTCTGCTTCCACGAAGCTGTGTATGTCCTCGGCATTATCATCGAATTCCAGACTGCCGTTATCCAAATCATTTCTTATACCCGTAAGACCGGCAATAATGGAATCTCTATCCTCTTCGGTGAGAATACCCTGCTTTGCCAGCATGGTTACATGTGCAATGCTGCCTTCTATATCCTGCTTGTAAAAGCGCCTGTCAAATGGCAGTGAAGCGTTAAAATTGTTGACAAGCTTGTCTGTTTCCTTTGTAAAACGTCCGCCCCATAGTTTCATTCTTCTTCCTCCGTTTCAATTCCGTCATTGAGTGTAGTTTTTTCCTTGGATGATTTTTTTTCCTTGCGATAAAAATAATATACCGTTAACAGTATCAGCAGTGAAACAACGCTGACTGCGATTCCCGGCAATAAGCCTCTTGGACAGTAGCTTAACTCAATGGTATAGCTTCCGGTTTCAAGTGCGACACCAAGCAGTGCTTCGGCAACCTCGCAGGTCTCGGTTTTTACGCCGTTGACCTTGAGCTTCCAGCTTGGGTCGTAGGGAATCGAGAACATAAGAATGCCATCTTCAGTGACATCAATAGTTCCGGTCACTTTTGTGTCCGAGTAGGATGTCATATTTAAGCCCTGTTCATTTAATATGTTATATGCGTCGATAAATTTGTCGGCATCCATTGTGTAGACTGTAGGTTTTAAATCGTTTTCGCCATCCTTATCTACAATCCTGATTGTTGTTCCTGCAGTCTGCCAGCCTAAGTCTATCATTCTGCCATGATTGATTCCGGCAAAGTTTTCGGTCGTATCACCGATTGTAACTTTGGCGGTCTTAACTGATTTGTTGCCAATGTATACGTAGACATATTCGTCCTCTTCCACATTGATGACAGTGCCGTCCTTGCCGTTGTCGGTATGGGATATCGCAGTAAAAAGAGAGGCAATTCCGGTGTTCTCAAGGACAAAATCATTCTGAACCGAGAACGGATTGCTGCTCTTATAGTTCCATGAATCGTTGATGTCTGAGACAACCATGTAACCTAGTGGCAGCGTGTATTTTGCTTTGTAGAGGTATTCGCCGTCGCAGGTATTGATAAGCTCAAGCGTATAGTCATCGGTAAGTTCTTTGTTGCTTAAGATATATTTTATGTCAAACATGGAATATACAAGCGGAGTAGCACCATGGTCGGCGTAGGCATTCATGGAATGTTCGAGGCCCAGATGACCAAACAAATCTGTAACACCCTCATACGCAGTAGAGGAGAACACGCTTGCACTGTTAAAATTGTGCCATGCAGCATCATTTTTAGAGCGGTAACCGAAGGCCTTGGCAATTCTGTAGAAGGAATCATCAGTTTCATCGAGGTATTCTGTCAATGTCTCGACGGAATTATAGTCCTTGAAATAAGCACTTCTTCCTGTAGTGCTGTAGCCGGTTTCTTCCATGTTCATTGTACATTCGATGGAGGTGACACAGAACAACAAAAATACAATCAAAAACTTCTTAAGTACTTCTTTCTTGTAGATAAAGGCTATAATTACATAAAGTCCCATGAACAGTGCATTGACAAAAAGAATCGGATAGTCAGGGTTATTTTCTGCTTCAATATGGTCTAATAAAAGCAGATAGATAAGGAACAATCCGAAAGATTTGACAATCTGGCTTGGGGTGTAGTCCTTCATATCCTTGAAAGCGTCATAGCACATGGTGAGGAGTATGAAAACATATACAAAGGACTGTCTTGCAGGCAGGGAATTCGGATAGTGAAAGCCATGCCATATGAAATTAGGTATATTGAAACTGAATGCAAAAATAAATACAAACAGCAGCAATGATTTGACTGCTTTTTCACGGGAGCTGATTTTCTTGTTGAAAATATACAGCGGATAGAGCAGGAACACTGCAACTCCACAGTAAATGTTCGGAAGATGTTCAAGACCGATGCAAACCTTAGTGTTGGCAAGCTGTCTGTTTAAGACAGTCATAACCGAAAAATACTGTGTAAGTGTCTTAGGAAAGCTTATGTCACTTGAGGCTGTAAGCCCCAGAGCATACAGCTCAGGGAACAGAATGGCTGCAGCAAGTCCGCCTGCCAGTACTGAGAACAGTGTAAAATACCCGATTTTCTGAAGGTAGATTGATTTCTTTTCCGGCATAGGCATGATAATAATCAGTGCAATAAAATAAAACACAAGACTGATACATACCATTATAGCGATATAGTAGTTGGAGAGAATCGTAAGCCCAAGGGTTAGGGTGTACAGAATTCCCTTATCCTCATTTACAAGTCTCTCAAGTCCAAGTATTACAAGCGGAAGGAGCCACACACAGTCAAACCACATAAGATTCCAGCTGAATGCAGCTGTATATCCTGACAATGCATAGAACATACCAAAAATTGATATGGTTATGTTGCGTTTGTGGAATCGATGAGAAATATAGTAGGTAAAAGTAACTGCGGCTAAGGAAAGCTTAATCAGGATTATGATATTCATAACCTCAATCAGATATTTGTGAGGGAAAAATCCTATAAACCAGTTGAGAGGGCTGGACAGATAATATCCGTACAGCGCGGTGAAGTTAGAGCCGAGGCCTATTTCCCATGCGTAAAAAAGACTGCCACCGTTTCTGATTTTATCCCACAGCTCGGAGAAAAAAGGGCAGTACTGATGGTACATATCCGAACGCAGATATACATTATCGCCGAAGGGATATATTCCACGCACTGCAAATATAGCTATCATAATAATGAGCGGAAGGAAAAAAGAAACAAAATACATCGGATGTATTGATTTAATTTTTTCTTTGAATTTCATGGCTTTATGATATCCTTTAATTCTTTTTTTTGAAAATAAATAATTTGCTTGCAA
>CAMAKT010000033.1 GCA_945836135.1 uncultured Clostridia bacterium
CCAGGGGGCTGGAGATACAGCAAACGAGGGAGTAGCTCAGGGAGCAGCTGATACAGTAAACGAGGGAGCAGCCCAGGGAACAGCTGATACAGCAAACGAGGGAGCAGCCCAGGGAACCGGCGAGACAGCAACCGAAGGAACAACCGAGGAAACAACTGAGCCTGCCACAGAAGGCACTACAACAGAAATTACCGATGAAGAGGTTCCTCTTGGTGTTGTGGATGACAATGATGGTGAAGTAAAGGAAATTGTTGACGAGGCCGTACCTCTTGCAGCAGGAGTTGAAAAAAGTATTAACTATATTTGGTGGTGTGTACTTGCTCTTGCGGTTGTTGCAGCAGTAACAGGCAAGACTCTTTATGACATGAAGAAAAAGAAGGGCTTCTTTAAGACAAAATAATTTTTGACATGTAATTTACTACACAACTTGAGGGCACTGCGTATATGCAGTGCCCTTTTTACATGCATGTAATGGTTCAAAAAATTGGTGAAATAATACAATTATTATGGTGGGATTTACAATAAAAATATGATAAAACTACATTATAATACAAAAATGGTGCGGCAGAATAAGAGGAAGTATGGACAAAAATTACGAGGATGATAAGATCGTAGTCGATGTAGATGCTCTGCAAAGCATGAACAGAAAAGATTTTGAACTTTATATCTATTCTCTGCGAAAGATGGCAGAAGGTAACCTGGAGCAAAATCGTAGCTTTATGACTGATTTGTATAATCTGCGTGCCTTTCAGTATAAGGCACAGGAGGAGATGTTGGCAAATCAGAATCTTAAGTTTGCGCTTATTGTACTGGATTTTGCCGGGTTTAAGTCCATTAATGAATTCTGCGGACGTGAGGTAGGAGATGGGCTTTTAATGACAACTGTGGAGGCTCTTAAGCAGGAGGTTAAGGAGCATGTTATCTTATCGCATTTCAGGGCGGACATATTTGCCATGTTGACACCTTTTGAACAAGAACAGGAGCTTATTGACATAACGAAGAGAGTGGCGGACAGGATTGCCGAGTACAAGATGCCTTACAAGGCACTGCCGGCATTCGGTATATGTGTTGCTGACTATCCTACCATGTCCATCAGTCTGATGAGGGACTATGCAATTATGGCCCTTGCCACCATCAAGGGAAAGTTTTATGCAAAATATGCATTTTTTGATGCTAAGATGCGCAAGAAGATGTTAATTAACAAGCTGATTGAGAATGATATAATGAAGGCGCTTGAAGATGAGATGCTGTGCATTTATGTTCAGCCGAAGGTGGATATGCTTGACGGACATATTATCGGAGGTGAGGCGCTGGTACGTTGGAAGTGTAATGATAATACCATGGTTTCACCGGGAGAGTTTATACCGGTGGTAGAGAAGAACGGGTTGATTATTGATGTGGATATCTATGTGTGGACGCTGGTATTCAAGTTCCTCGGAAGGAGGCTGGCAGAAAGTAAGAGAGTTGAGCCTATATCGATTAATATTTCACGTGTGCATGTATTTGATGAATCTTTTAAGGAAACAATAGTTAATCTGTCGGAAGAGTATGAAGTACCGCCTAAATATGTGCCTTTGGAACTTACGGAGAGCGGTTTTACAGAGAATACGGATATCATGTATGAAAGCATGGAATATTTGAGACAGCATGGATTTGTTATTTCCATGGACGATTTCGGAACGGGATATTCAACGATGACCATGTTAAAAAATCATCCCGTAGATGAGATTAAGATAGACAAGGGATTTATTGACGACATAGATAATCCTAAGAGCAAGAGTATTGTAAGACATACCGTGCAGATGCTTAAAGAACTGGAGCTTGAGATTATTGTTGAGGGAGTCGAGACGAAGCAGCAGAGAGATTTCCTTGTAGAATGCGGATGTGAACGGGCACAGGGATTTATGTATTATAAGCCTGTGACTCTCGAAAAATATGAGCAGCTTTTAGATGAAGGAAAATAAGATTTTGTCTGAATGGAGAGTTGATTTGAATGAAAATTTCTACTAAGGGAAGATATGCGCTTAGGCTTATGCTTGAACTTGCTATGAATAAGAGCTCAAGCCCCATGAGTCTGAATGATATTGCAGCCAGACAGCAGATATCGGAAAAATATCTTGAACAGATTATTTCCGTGCTTAACAAGGCGGACTATGTGCGAAGCATAAGGGGACCCCAGGGTGGATATATGCTCTCAAAGAAACCCGATGAATATACGGTTGGGATGATACTGCGGCTGACAGAGGGAGATTTGGCGCCTGTAAGCTGTGTCGGGAGTGGGGCGATTGAATGTGATAGAGCGGATAGTTGTGTTACGGTGAGAATCTGGCAGCGCATCAATGATGCAGTAAATAATGTTGTAGATAATATTACACTTGCTGACTTAATGGATTGGCAGGAGAAAAAGAACGGGGAGGAAGTATAGAATGTCCGAGTTGTATTACAGGCAGCCGGCCATTGAATGGGAGGAGGCACTGCCGCTTGGAAACGGCCGTATGGGTGCCATGGTTTATGGTATGGTCAGCGATGAACATATACAGCTCAATGAGGAGAGTATATGGTATGGCGGAAAGATGGACAGGGACAATCCTGACACAAAGGCACATCTTAAGGAGATAAGGAGTCTGCTTCTTAACGGAGAAATTAGTAAGGCAGAACGCCTTATGAGGCTTACCATGTCAGGCTGCCCTGAGAGTGCACATCCATATCAAACACTGGGAGATTTATATCTTAATTTTGATGTGGAGGGTGAACCGGAGGAATATGTAAGACGGCTTAATTTGAACAGTGCTACGGCATATGTTTCCTATAGTGCTTCAGGTGTCAGATATAAGAGAACAATCTACGCTTCACATCCGGCAGACTGTATTGTGATGTGCATTGAAGCTGACAGACCGGGTTGTATCAGCCTTGAGGCAAGATTTTCAAGACCGCAGCGGGCATACAATGGTGTTAAGAAATTTGGCACGGACGGAATAGAGATGCACGGCGATTTGGGCAAGCATGGCTATGATTTTGCATTGGTACTGCGCGCTAAGACACAGGGGGGAACGCTTCGTCAGCTTGGAGAATACCTCGTAGTGGAGAATGCAGACAAGGTGTGGCTATATATTGATTCCGACTGCACCTTTCATTATAGGGATGAGTTGCAAAAAAGGCTTAATACTGCATCAGAAGAAAGGGATACCCATGAGGTCGGAGCAGTTTGGGAGAGCCGTATAGCATTAGAGCTTATAGAAGAAAAGATTACAGAGAGACTGTCGAGAATATACAGTGCTGACCATGAGACTTCTTATAGAGAACATCTTGAGGATTATAAGGCACTTTTTGACAGAATGGATTTTGAACTGGGAGTTGAGAAAGGTCATACTACGGACGAACTCTTAAGTGATTCGGCTTCCGGCAAGACTTCCAATGAGCTGTGTAAGCTCTATTTTGATTTTGGAAGGTATCTGCTTATATCCTGCAGCAGGGCAGGAGGACTTCCGGCAACGCTTCAAGGCCTGTGGAACAAGGACATGCTTCCGCCATGGGACTGTAAATATACCATCAACATCAATACTGAGATGAACTATTGGCCTGCTGAGAACTGCAATCTCTCAGAGTGCCATGAGCCGTTATTCGACCTGCTTCGCAGAATGCTACCGAATGGACAGAAGACAGCTCAGACAATGTATGGATGCAGGGGATTTGTAGCACATCATAACACCAACATAGAGGGTGAGACCTCAGTACAGGATTTGTGGATACCGGGTTCCTACTGGGTGATGGGGGCTGCATGGCTGTGTACCCATCAGTGGACACATTATCTGTATACACAGGATAAGCAATTCCTGAGAGATAATTTTAATATCATGCGTGAGGCTGCTTTATTCTTCCTTGACTTTATGATTGAGGTGGATGGTAAACTAATGACCTGTCCTTCGGTATCGCCGGAAAACAGCTATATTCTTCCGAACGGCCAGCGGGGGGCTAATGGCGTGGGAGTAACTATGGACAACCAGATTATACGTGACCTTTTTGACCAGTGCATAAAGGCAGCGCGGATACTTGATGTAGACGATGAACTCAATGAACGGATTAAGGCGGCAAAAGAACGTCTGCTTCCGACAATGATTGGACCTGACGGCAGAATTCTGGAGTGGAGAGAAAATTATGAGGAATTCGAGCCGGGGCACAGACATATCTCGCATCTATACGGGCTGCATCCTTCATCACAGATTACCATGGACGGAACCCCGGAGCTTGCCGAGGCAGCAAAAAAGACTCTGGAGGGACGTCTGTCACATGGAGGCGGTCACACCGGATGGAGCAGGGCATGGATAATTAATCACTATGCGAAGCTTTGGGATGGGGAGGCGGCTTATGACAATCTCTGCAAGCTGTTTGCAGGTTCTACATATCCGAACCTTTTTGATAAGCATCCTCCATTCCAGATTGACGGCAATTTCGGAGCTACTGCCGCCATAGTTGAGATGCTTGTTCAGAGCAATGAGGAGAGGATAGTATTGCTTCCTGCGCTGCCAAAGGCTTGGAAGAACGGGCATATGAAGGGAATTCGTGTAGTCGGCAATGCATCGGTGGATATCGAATGGAAGGATTCAGAACTTGTGAGTGCGAAGCTCAGTGCTTTTTCAGACATAGATACAACGGTGAAAATCATAGCAGGCATTCATAAAGGAGAAAAGAATGTGCATTGCTGTGCGGGTGATACGATTGAACTGATATGATGAAAGGAAAAGAGGACGAATATGGCAAAATCACAGTTAACAACGCTGTGTTACATAGAGCAGGATGATTCATACCTTATGATGCACCGTATCTCTAAGAAGAATGATGTCAATAAGGGTAAGTGGATTGGAGTGGGAGGTCACTTTGAAGCCGGAGAGAGCCCGGAGGACTGCCTGCTTCGCGAGGTGTACGAGGAGACCGGACTTAAGCTGACTTCATGGAAATACCGGGGAATAGTTACATTCATATTTGAGGATGACCCTGCCGAGTATATGAGCCTGTATACTGCCGACGGATTTGAAGGCAGTGTGACAAAGCCGGATGGTACGATGATAGAATGCAGTGAGGGAAAACTGGCATGGATTAAGAAGTCTGAACTGGACAGTCTCAATCTGTGGGAGGGAGATAAGATATTCCTTCGGCTTTTAGCCGAGGATGAGCCATTTTTCTCGCTGAAGCTGACCTATGAAGGGGATACACTGCTGGAGGCGGTACTGAATGGGAAAACTGTGCTAAACATTTAACAATGATACACCTTTCTTTACATGAAAATGACATTATGCACAAAGAAAAAGTCAAATAATATACAGTCTGTACAAAAATATGGTTGTTTTTTACAATAAATTCACAAAAAGCTGGATGCTTTTCTATTTGCATATATTGACAGAGTGTGTAATAATGACAACCGTAAAAAGAAAAAGTAAAAAGAAAAAGCATAATGGAAAGGGATTATTATGTTAAGAGGATTTGTTAAGTGCGTTACACGCAAGGAAAGAATTGCATATATTCTGGATAACAGATTTGGCAACTGGTCTGATTCAGAGCTTGACGTCGTTATGGAGATTGTAGGTGTTAAGGGAGACTACAGTAAGGACTCAAAAGAGGATAAGATAAAGACTATTGTTGAAACACTTAAGGTAGCCTAAAGATAAGAGCAGCCGGGGAGGTAACACTATGTTACAGCCCCGGCTGTTTTATTACATTATGTTTTGTTACGTTAGTTGTCTATGCATTGGCAAGCTCGCACAGTTCTTTGAGCATCTTAGGAAGCTCTGTTTCCATGTTCTCGTCGGAGAACTGGCAGGTTCCCACAGCCTTGTGACCGCCGCCGTTGTACTTAAGCATAAGGCTTCCGACATTTACATTGCTGGTGCGGTTAAGTATACTATAGCCCACCGCTGCGGAGCAGCCTGCGCCACCGCGTCCACTGACAATCCATGCTGAAATGTTCTGTTCAGGATACATGCTGTAAATCATGAAGCGGTTGCCGGTATAAATCGGGTCTACACCTCTAAGGTCAGTGATAATGACATTGCCCTCAGTGCGGGTATATTTCTTGACCATCTCTTTGAATTTCTCTGTCTGTTCATTGTAGACCTCAATACGTTCTTTGACATCAGGCAGATTAAGTATCTCATCGGTGGTCATGGTACGGCAGGCATCCATTAACTTCTCCATAAGCTGGTAGTTGGAAATTGTGAACTGGCGGAAACGTCCCAGACCTGTTCTCGGGTCCATCAAAAAGCCGATTAAAATCCAGCCATTAGGATTCATAATCTCATCTATTGTAAGGTTGCCTGAGTCAACCTTGTCCACTGCTACCATCATGTCGTCAAACTGAGGAAAACGCTCCTTGCCGCCGTAGTACTCGTAAATAATACGTGCACAGGAAGGAGTAATGCGGCTCTCGCCCTTGTATTTGCCCTTAAGCTCATTTCTTTCATGCTCACTGGAATGGTGGTCAAACCACAGACCACAGCCCTCGACAAAAGGTACATTTGCAAGACAGTCATTCTCGTCCACAGGTACAAGACCATCCTGCAAATCCTTTGGATGAGCGAACTTCCATGAATCGATAATTCCGGCTTCCTTGAGCAGTGCACCGCAGGCAAGACCGTCAAAATCAGAACGTGTAACTAATCGCATAGTAGTATTTCCTTTCTATATGTATATTTAGCCATGTTTTATATACATATTATTATAAATCACCAGACTTATTGTTTCAAGTGAGAAAAGGAAAGTTGCTTAAATAATTAAGTCTATGTTATCCCATTACAACTTCAACCTGATATTCATTAAGACCCTTAACATATGGAATAATGCAGCCATCGACCGGAGTTCCGTTTACAGTCATGGACTTAATGCCCTTTTCCACGTTAGATGAGTTCTTGACTGAGATATGGTAGGTTCCTTCACGGAATTTTCTTGTAATGGTAAAATCACCGAAATTCTTAGGTACACATGGGTTGATGCTTAAGCCCTGATGAGTAGGGTATACGCCCAGAATGTACTGTGAAATATTAACGAAGGTCCATGCAGCAGTTCCGGTGAGCCAGCTGTTCTTGGCTTCGCCATGGAACTTGGCATCTGCACCGGCTACCATCTGCGAATATACATATGGCTCCGTGCGATGGATTTCACTTATATCCTCTATATATGCAGGGCAGGTCTTTTTGTAGATTTCAAAGGCTCTGTCACCTCTGCCGATAACAGTCTCTGCAATGGAAACCCAAGGATTGTTGTGGCAGAAAATACCTGCATTTTCCTTGTATCCAGGCGGATATGAGGAGATTTCTCCAAGCTCTAAATGATATCTTGTATAGGCAGGCTGGAGAATCATGACGCCATATTTGGTATCAAGCTTTTCTTTTACGGAGTCAAGAGCTTTCTTGGCAAGACCTTCCTTGACACCGATTCCGGCTAATACACAGAAGCCCTGCGGCTCAATGTATATCTGACCTTCCTCACATTCCTTAGAACCAATCTTATGACTGTAGGCATCGTAAGCACGTAGGAACCACTCGCCGTCCCAGCCGCTCTTAAGGACAGCATCATACATGATGTCCACTTCCTTGAGAGCATATTGAGCTTCTGCTTCGTTGCCCGTTAAAGAGCATAACTCTGCATATTCTTTGCCGTACTTGACAAACATTCCGGCAATGAAAACGGATTCTGCCACAGGGCCTTCAGAAGGACCGAAGGTCTGGAAGGATTCACCCGGATGCTTGGAAAAACAGTTGAGGTTCAGACAGTCATTCCAGTCGGCGCGTCCGATGAGAGGAAGTGCATGTGGACCCTTGTGGTTCACAATGTAATCAAAGGAGCGCTTAAGATGCTCCATAAGAGGCTGTGCTTTGCTCTCGTCATTGTCGAAAGGTACCATTTCATCAAGAATGGACATATCTCCTGTCTCACGGATATATGCACTGGTTCCTGCAATAAGCCACAGCGGGTCGTCATTGAAACCGCTTCCGATATCGGAGTTACCTTTTTTGGTGAGTGGCTGATACTGGTGGTATGCTCTTCCGTCTTCAAACTGTGTGGATGCAATATCGATGATTCTCTCCCTTGCACGGTCAGGGATAAGGTGTACAAAGCCAAGCAAATCCTGACAGGAATCACGGAAGCCCATACCTCTGCCGATACCTGACTCATAGTAGGATGCGGAGCGGCTCATATTAAATGTAACCATACACTGGTACTGGTTCCATATATTAACCATGCGGTTAACCTCAGGGTTGTCGGAGTGTACCTCATACTTGGAGAGCAGATTGCACCAGTACTCGGTAAGCTCTGAAAATGCTTCATTGAAAAGCTCATCGGTTGCGTAGCGTGCAAGCATTGCCTTGGCAGGCTTCTTGTTAATTACGTTAGGAGCATCCCACTTCTCATCCTCAGGATTCTCTATGTAGCCAAGCACATATATTAAGGATTCACTTTCGCCAGGCTGGAGTGTAAGGTTAATCTGCTGGGAAGCAATAGGGGACCAGCCGCTGGCTACGGAGTTCTTGGAGTGACCAAGTTCTACAACCTCCGGCTCATGTGCTCCGCGGTATGCACCCAGGAATTCGTCACGAATAGTGTCAAAACCGTCAATAGGGTGGTTGACAGAGTAGACTGCATAGTGGTTGCGGCGCTCACGGTACTCTGTCTTATGATATATTGCGGAGCCGTCAATCTCCACTTCGCCGGTGCTTAAATTTCTCTGGAAATTACGTGAATCATCATCAGCATTCCACAGGCAGAACTCAACGTACGAAAATACGGAGAAGGTCTTGACTTTGTCTGAATCGTTGGTAAGGATAAGTCTTGTAACTTCGCAGTTATCCTTCATAGGAACAAATGCCAGCATATCAGCCTTAAGTTCGTTCTTGGAGGAGGTGAAGCGGCTGTAGCCCATACCATGACGGCATTCATAGCTGTCAAGAGGGGTCTTGGTAGGCTTCCATCCCGGATTCCAGATGGTATCCTCATCTTTTATGTAGAAATATTTGCCGTTAATATCGTTTGGTACATCATTGTAGCGGTAACGTGTAAGACGCAGAAGCTTGGCGTCCTTATAGAAGGTGTAACCGCCGCAGGTGTTTGACATAAGCGAAAAGAATTCGCCGCAGCCTAAATAGTTAATCCATGGGAGCGGTGTCTTAGGAGTTGTAATGACATACTCTCTGTTTTCGTCATCAAAGTAACCGAATTTCATAGGAATCTCCTTTTCAGTGTAATATACACAGACAATATCTGCATATTTAATATAAGTATAATAAAAAGAAGAGAGATATGCAATCTTAATAACACCGCAATAAGTTGACACAAAAAGCGGTGAAAAGTAGTGATGTGGGTCTAGGCAAAGTATTCAGGGTATTGCTCCCGAATAAGCTCCTCGTCAATCTTAAATCTTGATAAATGTTTTTGCATAAGCTTTTCGGCGTAATCAGCGTAGCCACGGCATATAGCTTCATATATTTCAAAATGGTCATTCACAATCTTAGGTTCCTTGACAGTGGTAAGTGCCAGATGACGTATCCTGTCAAAATGAATGCCCATGTCACGGCACAGCCTGTAACAACGTTCCTTACCGCAACAGGAAAAAAGAATATGATGGAACTCATTATCCAATTCCATCAGCTTATCGTCAGCAGGATTTTTGATGAAAAAATCCTGCTGGTTTAAGTTGGCTTTAAGCTCCAGAAGTATTTCCGGTTTAAGGGCATTCTGAGCGTTCATTTCACAAATGAGTCGTACAACAGCACATTCTAAGGTGCGCCTGAAAAAACCTGCCTCATCCACCAGTTCCGGATTAATGAGGGAAACGCGGCTGCCACGCTGGGGGAGAATCTCTACAATGTCCGAGCGTGACAGCTCGATGAGTGCTTCCCTGACAGGAGCCCTTGAGAGCCCCAGTTCTTTGGCCAGCTCATTTTCCGAAAGCATCATTCCGGGTGCCAAGGTCGTATCCACAATATTTTTTTTTAGAATTCTGAGTGCGTACATACGCCCGGTTTCATCAGTGTTCTTTGGAGTGATTTTCATATAGTACCTCTGATTATCCTTTATTTAAACTGCTATTTTGTATATTTTACAAGCGTATTGAGCACTGCACCTTTTCCTGCTATAAGCTCATTAAAGTATGCGGTTATTTTTTCAGCCATCCCTGTTTTTTCAAGGTCTGTTCCGAATATAGCCGGGTTGGAGAGTAAACTGTGGAGACGGTCGGAGGTAATGGTGTCCCCCAGCTTAATTCCGGTGAGATTTCTGCGGCATTCATCAAGAAGAGGGTCAGATGAAGGGGTGAAATCTATGCCGTTGTCGTCAATCGCCATCAGATAGCGAAGCCATCCTGCAAGTACCAGAGGGATAAAGGTGAGTGTGCCGGCAGTGCCTTTTTTCATGTGCGCCTTGATTGCCTCACCGAAGCGGATAGGAAGCTTCTGGGAGGTGTCGGTGGCAATCCTCTGTGGTGTGTCGGGCAGGAATGGATTTGGAAAACGTTTAGTGAGAACTTCCTCAAGAAAATCCTCCGGGTTAATTATGCCGGGATTGACCACAACGGGCATTCCTTCCTCGTAGGCCATTCTGGTTATCAGTGTCTTAAGCTGTGGGGAGTTCATTTCCTCCGCGATGGAGGTGTAACCAAGCAGACAGCCGAATATGGCAAGGGCTGTATGGAGAGGGTTTAAACAGGTGCATACCTTCATTTTCTCCGATTTGTTTACAGTGTCGCGGTCAGTAAAAAGGATGCCTGCTTTTTCCAGGGCAGGACGTCCGTTAGGAAAACTATCTTCAATAACAAGATACTGTGGTTTTTCTGCGTTGACAAATGGAGCTACATATATACCACCCGATGTGACAAAAGGCTTGATATCGTCGATTCCGTCCGAAACAAGCTGTTTCTCCACATGGGCGTCCGGTCTTGGGGTAATCTTGTCAATCATTGTCCATGGATAGGTAACTGTGTTTTTAAGAAAATCAAGCTCATTATCGGTGACAAAGCCTCTGTTCTTCCATTCCGCTGCAATATCCGTAATGGCTTTCTCAAGCTTCTCCCCGTTGTGGGAGCAGTTATCCATGGACACGAGGGCTAACGGAGTGCCGCAGGCATGAAAGCGCCCGATGCATAGAGCTGCCAAGAGGGACATGAGTTGGCGGCAGTTATCCGGTCCATTCTCGATGTCCTCCTTAATTGCCGCAGTAAAATTACCTGAGATGTCGTGGATGGAATAGCCCTTTTCCGTAATGGTAAGGGATACCATTTTAAGGCTTGGCGAATAGAATATTTCCTTAATGCGTTCCAGGTCATACCGTGTGGTCAGGGACTCTGCCACCGAGGCAACCACTTCCTTGTCAATGCTTCCGTCAGTATTCAAGGTGACAGCAACACACAGATTGTCATGAGGTCGAAAACACTCGGTGATTATTTCCGTACCAAAGCTTTCGGCACATATTATTCCGGTATCTGTCACACCTTTATCTAATAGTTCCCCTGCACTGACGCATAAGAATGAGCGGAAGATATTGCCGGCACCGAAATGCAGCCATGCCGGTGAAGTCTTTGTGAGACTTATCATCCTTTCTATATCATACGAAGGAAGCTTGTAGCCCTTGCTGTTCCATTCGGAAGCGTCCTTAATTCCGTTAAGATTAAGTTTCATAGCGTTCTCCTTTACTTTTTATCAAACTTATCAAGTGTGTCAAAGCAGCCTAAGAGGTACATGATGCCGAGAGCGCGGTCATACAGACCATAGCCCGGTCTGCATTTTTCTCCCCATATATGCCTGCCGTGGTCAGGACGGATATACCCCTGATACCCGCAGTCATGATATGCTTTGACGATATCAAGAATTCCGATATCACCATCGCAGTCACGGTGGGATGCTTCAGAAAAATCGCCGTTAGGGAAATGCTTGACATTACGTATATGGGCAAAGGCAATGCGGTCACAGTGCCTGCGTACTATGTCTGCCACATTGTTTTTAGGATTAGAACCCATTGAACCGGAACAAAGAGTCAGGCAGTTGTAAGGGTCATCCACCATTGAGAGAAAACGATCAATCGCCGGAGCATCCACAAGGAGTCTCGGAAGCCCAAAAATATCCCATGGCGGGTCGTCCTGATGTATGGCCATCTTAATATCACATTCCCTGCAGGTCGGCATAATTGCTTCAAGAAAATACTTAAGGTTGTCCCACAATTTTTCCTTGGTGACATCCTTATACGCTTCGAAAAGTTCATTAAGCTTAGCCATGCGCTCAGGTTCCCAGCCCGGCATTGTAAATCCCTCGCATTTTTCAAGGATGTATTCTGCCATCTTCTTAGGATCATCGATAATCTTGTCTTTCTCATAGAAAAGAGCGGTAGAACCGTCTCCTACAGGATGAAATAAATCTGTTCTTGTCCAGTCAAATACGGGCATGAAGTTGTAGCAGACAACTTTGACACCGAATTTACTCAAGTTGCGCAGGGTCTGTTTGTAGTTTTCGATATACTTGTCTCTGCTTGGGAGTCCTATTTTGATATCATCATGGACGTTGACGGATTCCACGACATCAACATTAAATCCATAGGACTTAATATGTGAGGTTGTTTTCTCTATTTCGTCAAGCTCCCATATTTCTCCGGGCTGCTTGTCATGAAGCGCCCAGACAATTCCTTCTACACCGGGTATCTGCCGTATCTGCTCCAGGGTTACGGTGTCATTGCCCTCACCGTACCAGCGGAATGTCATGTGCATAGTTTGTCCTCCTTAAGTTTATTTTGAGGATTCAGGTGTTGCACGCACCCGAATCCTTTGCAGTCTTATGCTATTATTTCCTAAAACAAAAAATAATAGTCCTCTTACATTTAATATATTAACATATTTATATAAAAATGTAAACTAGTATACTAGTACAAGATTGTAATTTATTGCAAATTTTATACTCGAAGCTGTTTTACTGCCAGAATAACCTGCTCTGCCACATAGTCTGCTTCCTCCATGGTGTTCTCCGTTGATAGTGTGAGCCTTATTGAACCTCCTGCTAAATCATAAGGAATACCCATTGCCAGCAGAACATGGGACGGACCGGCAGCTCCGGTTGAACAGGCGCTTCCGGCAGAAGCACATATTCCACGGCTGTCTAAGAGTGACAGAAGAGAAGCGGACTCAACCTTTGGAAAACAAAAGCTGATATTGTTAGGGAGTCTTATGCGTTCGTGGCCGGTGAGTACGGCATCCGGGATGTCATGCCTGATTTTTTTGATAATATCGGAGCGCATTTTGGTAAGATAATTCATGTTGCGCGCCATATTTCGTCCGGCAAGCTCAGCAGCCTTGCCGAGCCCCACAATTCCGGGAACATTGGAGGTACCGGCGCGCAGACCGTTCTCCTGTGAGCCTCCGTCGATAAAAGAAGGGAGCTTAAGACCGTTTCGAACATACAGAAATCCTACTCCCTTTGGCCCGTGGAACTTATGGGCACTGACACTGAGCATATCAATCATGGATTCGTTTACATTGAGAGGTATATGCCCGTATGCCTGTACTGCATCGGTGTGAAATGCAATCTGGTGACGGCGGGCAAGCTGCCCGATGGCTTTGATTTGCTGTATTGTGCCGACCTCATTGTTGGCAGCCATGACTGATATAAGAATGGTGTCATCCCGGATTGCTGCAGCAACGGCTTCGGGATGTATCATTCCGTTGTGGTCACATTCAAGATAGGTTACGTAAACTCCGTCACGTTCAAGGGACTTGCAGGTATTCAGTACTGCATTGTGTTCGATAGCGCTTGTTATGATATGGCAGGAACCGCCTTTTCGCATTTTCATATGATTGCTTGCATAGCTTTTTATAGCCCAGTTATCCGATTCGGAGCCCCCGCTTGTAAAGAATATCTCATCAGGACGGGCACCGATAAGTCTGGCTGCCTGGACACGTGCGTGCCGTACTGCTTTTTCAGCCATCTGTGCGCTGCGGTATGCACCGGCGGGGTTGGCATATTCATCACAGAAATACGGCATCATCGCATTCAGCACTTCGGGATGGAGCATGGTAGTTGCCGCATTATCAAAATATATTGTTTTTTTCATGAAACCTCCTTGTGCAAGATGCATAATTTACTTGGAATTATTAACAAAAAAGGGTATAATAAATATAGTATATTTTATGCAGGGTAATCATGGAGGTGTTGCAATGAAACTGGAATTTATTGGGGCGGATCATGAGGTGACAGGAAGCTGTCATTACATTGAATCGGGAGGAAAACACATTCTGGTGGATTACGGAATGGAGCAGGGGGTTAATACCTTTGAGAATGTGCCGCTCCCGGTAGCGGATGCTATGATTGATTATGTGTTTTTGACCCATGCGCATGTGGACCATTCGGGACTACTTCCACTTCTGTACGCAAGGGGATTTCGTGGAAGAGTGTTTGCCACGGAGGCAACGGCACAGCTTAGCAGTATTATGCTTCGTGACTGTGCGCATATTCAGCTTATGGAATCAGAGTGGAAGAAGCGCAAAGCAAAAAGAGGGAGCAATATTGAAGCACAGGAACCTCTGTACACTATGGAAGATGCTGACGGCATAATCAACAGGATAACGCCATGCCGTTATGGTGAGATAATTACGGTATGTGACGGAATTAAGATACGCTTTACGGATATAGGTCATCTTCTTGGATCAGCCAGTATTGAAGTATGGCTTACGGAACAGGATGTTACTAAGAAGATAGTTTTTTCTGGAGATATCGGAAACAAGAACCAGCCTTTGTTAAAAGACCCTGCTAATACGGAAGAGGCTGATTATGTTGTGATGGAATCTACATACGGTGACCGATTACATGGCAGTGAAAGAGTTGACTATGTGGGGGAACTGAGTAAAATTATTTCTGCCACCTTAAGAAGAGGCGGTAATGTGGTCATTCCTTCCTTTGCGGTAGGAAGAACCCAGGAAATACTGTATTTTATCAGACAGATTAAGGCAGAGAAGCTTGTGCCGGATTTTCCGGATTTCCCTGTGTATGTGGACAGTCCGATGGCGGTGGAGGCTACAAGTGTATTTCTGGATAATAAGGAACAGTGCTATGACGAAGAGGCGTCAGAGCTTGTCAGACAGGGCATTAATCCTCTGACCTTTAGCGGGCTGCATTTGTCGATTACCAGCGAGGAGTCTAAGGAGATTAATTTTGACACGACACCTAAAGTGATTATTTCTGCATCGGGTATGTGCGAGGCCGGACGTATAAGACATCACCTTAAGCACAACCTGTGGAGACCGGAATCTACGATTCTCTTTGTGGGATATCAGTCTGTAGGGACTCTTGGACGCGCCATAGTGGAGGGAGCTAAGGAAGTGAAGCTCTTCGGAGAGACTATAGATGTAAGGGCTGAAATTCTCACGCTTAAGGGGCTCAGCGGACACGCTGATAAGGACGGACTGCTTGAGTGGATTGATGCTTTCGTAAAAAAGCCGGACAGGGTATTCGTAGTTCATGGCGAGGACAGTGTCACAGTGAACTTCTCGGAGTGCCTTAAGATTGAACATGGTCAGAGAGCTTATGCACCATACAGTGGAACGATTTTTAACCTTGCGACGGGATGCTTTGAGTATGAGGCTTCGCCTGTTCCGGTTGAGAAAAAGACAAGACCTGCATCCGGTGTATATGCAAGACTTCTTGCAGCGGCACAGAGACTGCTTGCCATTGTCAAGAAGAGCGATGGACTTGCAAACAAGGATATGGGACGATTCGCAGACCAGATATTGTCCATATGTGACAAGTGGGACAGCGAAGATAAGTAGATATTTACATGGATATGAAGCCGCAGCCGAGAGCTGTGGCTTCTTTTGGTTCGTGCGTGACCATAAGAAGTGAAGCACCTGTATTTTTTAGTACACGGTCAACAGTGTCCACAACCTTAAGCTTAAGTTCGGCGTCAAGTCCGTTAAAAGGCTCATCCATTATAAGGAGGATGTTCTCACCGTGGGCAGGGCTGTCTTTGTAGAGCATACATCCATACAGCGCCCGGGCAATGGCAACACGGCGTTTCATGCCCCCGCTGAAGTTGTGTACAGGCTGATTGTGCAGAGCATTATCGTCAAGGCACAGCATGGAAAGAAGTTCTGTGGCGACAGATTCTAAAAAGGGCAGAGGATATACGTTAAGGTTATCTAAGGCATTGAACTGCTCAAGCAGACGGTTCTCCTGAAAGACAACACAGGGTTTAAAATCGTCTGAAAGAGTGACTGTTCCGGCATCAGGCATGGCAAGACCAAGAATAAGGTTAAGAATTGTGGTTTTACCGATGCCGGAAATGCCTGTAAGCGCTGTGCGTGTGTGGGAATTGATATTCAGGGAATAGTCCTTAAAAATTGTATGTTCATTATAGATTTTGGTGACTTTATCCATGCATACAAGCCTCATAGTGAGCCTCCTTTCTTCACGGCGAGCTTTATAAGAGCTTCAAAGAAGAGACTGATGATTATTACGGTAAGCGTCCATGCAAAAAGCTCAGGTGTTTCTAAATATATTTTGGACTGGTATAGGCGGTTTCCTATTGAGTTCTTTGTAATGCCTATTACTTCGGCGGCAATGCCTGACTTCCATGCCAGACCTGCTCCTGTGGAAAGTGCGGAGTATAAATGGGGCATGAGTACGGGACGGTATATCATGCGAAGCCTTTTTTGAAAGGGCATTCGGACAACTGCAGCCATTTCGAGCAGTGAAGGGTCAGTGCTGTTAAGGCCACAGAGGATATTTTCATATACGATTGGAAGAACCATAAGAAACGAGATGAGCATTGAAAGGCGTTTAGAGGATATCCACAGCAGTGCAAGTATAATGAAAGATGCCACCGGAACAGTGCGGATTATCTTAAGCTGCAGGGAAAAAAGCTCTTTAAGCAGGGAAAAAATATAGGAAAGCCATGCAAGAAACAGACCAACAATAACTGCAAGAGTGTAGCCTGCGGCAATATTAAAAACGGAAAAACTTACACAACGCCAGAAATCTGCTGTGCCTGCCAGCCTGAAAAATGAGGACAGCACCAAAACAGGACCGGGAAGAAAAATTTCCCGGTCGATAATTATTGCTGCCGTTTCCCAGACTGCAAGCCATAAAGAAACGGCTGCAAGCCTGTAAAGTCTTTGACGGCGAGAAGATATATGCTGTGGTATGCGTGGCATGACAGGTTTCATGGGTACTCCTGTTATTTGTCGGCGCCGTAGTAGAAAGCATCGTCCGGAAGGGCGCCTCCAACAGCGGCGGGATTCTGCTCATACAAAACACTAAGATAGCCCTGAATCAATGACCTCATATCCTTTCCGTCTATGAAAGTCACATTACAGTAAGGTATGGCTTTCTTAGCGATGGCTGCCTTGAATATGCCGTATTTTTCGATTAATTCGGCTGCATCATCAATATTTTCATTGGTGTATGTGGCGGAGGCAAGATATTCGGAAAGGAATGCCTCAAAAGCTTCGGGATGTTCCGTTACCCATTCACTGCGGGCAACAACAACGCCTGTGACTACTGTGGAGGAGCCATCAAGCTTCTCCCATTCCTTAGTAATATCAAGAGCAATATGAAGCTGGTCATTATTGTTCATGGCGACGGTCACATAGGGCTGCGGAAGCATGGCGATTGCATCGGGATTCTCCGAAAGAGCGCTCACAACCTCGGCGGCTTCGCTCTTGAACTCAATATCCACATCCTTATCAGGGTCAATACCGTTGCCGGAGAGAATGTACCGCAGAGTATATTCAGGAGTGGTTCCCTGACCTGTTGTGTAGATTGTTCTGCCTGACAGGTCGGAAACAGCTTCAATTGTGTTTCCTGTCTCCACAACATACAGTACACCTAATGTATTTATGCCGGCTACGACTATGTCGCCTTCGGTTTTGTTGTAAAGCACACTTGCAAGATTACAAGGTACACATGCAATGTCCAGGTCGCCTTTGGTCAGACCTGTGGAGATTTCGGTTGCTTCGCCATAGACCTGAAAATTATAATTGTTGGC
>CAMAKT010000034.1 GCA_945836135.1 uncultured Clostridia bacterium
ATATTACACCATCTGTATGATAGTGTCCATCATAGTCGTAATTACATTGATGTACCTTGAAGCCGCATTATATGCCTGCTGATAGCGAATCATATTGGTCAGCTCCTCATCCGAGGATACTCCCATAACCTGCTGCCTGCCGTCATCAATGCTGTTGCTTAGTGTCTGCTGGTTGTCAACCATGCTTCCATATACCTTGCCCTGGCTTCCCACATCGTCAATCAATGATTCATAAAATTCCTCAAAGGTCATCTCCTCCAGCCCATCTCCATAGGTGAGCTGGTTCTTGGAAAAGAGAGCTGTCAGCTCCTTGCCCTTATTGTAATCCACCTTGCCATCGGCGTCATTAAGCGGAATTACCGAGAAATCCTGAAGGACATCCGGGTTAACCTCTAAGTTGGTAATGGTGTATATAGAATTACCCCCAAAGGTATTTTCCGTATTGTACAGATAATAAGTATTACCGTCAGTTCCGGTAACCTCGAGATAACGTTCTGTATACTTTCTGGAAAACAGCTCGCTTCCCGGCGTCTTCGCCGAATCCTTGCCGTAATCCGTCTTGTCCATATCAAGTATTCTGCCTGTATATGTAACCGTATTTCCGTTATCATCTATATATGTCACAGTGGCTTCCTTGGTAGGGCTTAATACATCATTAATCTGTTCCACAATGCCATTCACAAGCTTGTCGAAATTGGCAATGGTGCGTGCCATTATGGAATAATCCTCACATTCCTTATAGCTTACATAATCCCTGTATGCGGTATAGGCCTCCACTGCTGCCTCGTAGTCTTCATCGCTGGCATAATCCGCACGCTCAGGCTTATCGGTAACCACAACCGACGGTTGCGTCATATTGGCATATGTAGGAGAAATATTACCTCTCGCCGCCAGCAGCCCTTTAAGAGAGCCTATGTCAGTGTTCTTCTCCGTAGACATTGTAACCTGCATATTGTACACAGGCTTATTCTGCATGGTAGTCCATACCGGAATATAAAAATCCGTTCCCTCTATAGTGTCTAAACCAAGCTTCGAGACACTAAGGTTATCGCAGAAGAAATTGCCCTCCACCATAACCATGACAATTCCTCTCGAATCCTCCTGATAATCTATCTTCACATACTCTGACAATTCGTCTAAGAGAAGGTCTCTCTCATCCTTCAGAGTCATGGCAGTATCCACACCCACCTCAATATTGGCAATTCTGCGGTTGAGTTCCATGATGCCTTCGCCAATCTCGTTTATCCTGTTGGTAATCTTGGCTATATCCGTGTTGAGACTTTCCTGATAGCTCACCAGACCGTTGTAAATGGACTGCGAGCGGTCAAGGAAGCTTACAGCGCTCTGCACAAGTGCCGCACGTGCTGTATTGTCATCCGGTGTCTTGGACACTTCATTGATGGCAGACAGCAAATCGGAAATAGACTTCTGATATGACAGTCCGTTCATCTCGCCAAGCTGGGTCTGAATCTCATCCGTGGCGCTGGTAAGCTTATCATAAAAGCCATATCGTCCGTTCTCCTTGCGGTATGCTTCATCTAACAGAATATCCCTAACATGGGAAACATCCTGAATGCTTACACCAAGGCCCTTCTGAAGAGTATTGGTGGCAAACTGATTAACCGTGTTGTAATGTGTATCCTGAAAAAAAACCTGCTGCCTTACATATCCCTTTGTATTAACATTGGCAAGATTATTCGCTGTGGTGTTGAGTGCATTGGAGCTGTTCACCAGTCCGGATAATCCCACATATAAAGCCGACATGTTGCTCATTGTATCCGCTCCTTACTGTTTCCTGTCAAATCTTGTATTCGGAAGAGTATAATTATTGCTTATATACGCATCTCTTCCATAATTATTGGTCTCCGGCCCGCGCTTCATGCTCTGTACGAGATTCATCTCAAACTGGAGCATTTCCATGGATTCATTGAGAAGCGCCTTATTGCGCTCGTTAACCTCAACCATTCTCTTCATAGTCAAAGAAAGCTTGTCATGAATGGAAACAAGCGCATCCCTCTCCTTCTTCTGTGAGCTAAGCAGCTCAATCAGTCTCGTGAGAGTCAAGGTTTTAACATCCTTGTTAAGAACCTCCGCAATATCCTGTGACACTTCGGTTCTCTTTTTTTCCAGCACCATGATTCTATCCACCACAAGCTGTTCCTTTTCTACCATCCTTGAAAGCTCATCCACTTCGTTACGGATTATTATGCCCGTCTTCTGAAGTCCAAGCTCTAAAAGACCCTCATATTCTGTATTTTCCTGTTCAAGTGTACTTATCAGTACATCAATAAGACTCGCCACTTATCCGGACACCCTCCTAATACACAGTGGCATTGTACTTATCTACAAGCTTCTGTGCAAGTTTATTTGCTGACACATTATATCTCCCGGATTCATACTTAGCCTTAACCTCTGCCACTCTGTCCTCCCTGACATCGTCGGCCTGTGCTACTGCTGCCTTGGCAATCTGATAATCCCTGCCAAACTGTGAAATCTCAAGCTTATCTTCTGTTCCGGAGGTCTTAACCGTCTTCTTTTTCTGCGCTGTACCGGCTGTCTTATATATCATGTTAACCTGATTGTAAGCATCTATACGCATGGCAACCTCTCCTTCCTAATTCAAAAATATCTCTGTTATGTATTATTTATCGGTAACCCTAAAAAAAAACTTAGGGGATTTTTGAAAAAACTCAAAAATCTCCTAAGTTTATGTATACTTTCTACTATATAGGCTTCTTCATGCGCATAAATTAATTATTGAGAAACCTCATACGGGCGGTGGTATCCTTAGCCGGTTTCTTGGTCACAGGTTCAGGCTTCTTCTCTTGGTAAATCTCAGAAAAATTATTCGCCATGCTGGACTTACAAGCATCACAGAATCTTCCTGAACGAATCATCGTACCACACTTCTCACATGCTATTCCCACCGGTGAATCATCTGCAAATATCAGTCTTTCCTCACGAACCCACTTCTCAATCTGCTTGACACTAACGTCTGCTTTCTCAGCAACCTCGTGGATGCTGGCAGTCTTGTTCTCACGTATGAAATCCTTGGCAACCTGGAACTTCTCCTCAAGCTCGTCCAGACATGCCTGGCACAGGAAACTTCCTCCCTGAATATAATTAAATAATCTTCCGCATCCTCTGCAATTTCTTACTTCCATTGTACCATCCTCCAGTCTCTGTCAGTAGCAATATACACTGTTTCCTAAAATCCTCTGCCCGTACATACCGAAGCAAAATACACCTGCATTACCCCCGCATGCATAAGCTCATCCGCGCACGAATCCAATGTAGAGCCGGTTGTGTATATATCATCCACCAACAATACTTTTCTATATTTTACTATATTCTCGGTCACTTGAAAAGCCTTTTTTATATTTTGTGCTCTTTCCTTGTCATTTAACGTCTTCTGTGGCGCAGTATTTACCGTTCTAACCAGTATTTTTGTGTCAACCGGAATGTCAAGTCCAATACCAAGCTTCTTTGCAATGAGCTCTGCCTGATTGAAGCCACGCTTTCTTAAACGTGCAGGATGAAGAGGCACCGGTATAATAACATCCGGACGCCAGCTTCGAATAATCTGACCCTTGAGCTTTAATAGCATATCAGCATAGAACGCCGCATACTCCCTACGGTTAGAATATTTGAAGCGGTAAATCGACTGTTTAAGTTCCTTAGTGTAGGCAAAAGCTGCCACTCCCCGGACAAAACTGTGCTTTTTTCTTGTACAGTCACCACATAGTTCCCGTTCTTCCTGTTCAAGCGGTTTGCCGCATATCATGCAGAAAGGCTCCGTAATATATTTCACTTTGTATGCACATTCCGTACATATTTTCCCCTGCTTATCCACAAGGCACTCGCATACGGGGCATCTGTGTGGATAAAGTATGTCAGTTGCACTCCTGTATGCGTTTTGCAAGAGTCGAATAGCGTTTCTGTTCGTTTTCGTTTTCAACCATTCCATAAAATACATCTTCCGTTCCAACGATACAAACACACTTTTTGGCTCTTGTTACGGCGGTATACAGAATATTGCGGTTCATAAGCATCTTCGGTCCGTTAAGCAGCGGAATCACCACCGCCGGATATTCGCTTCCCTGGGATTTATGTACCGTCACCGCATAAGCAAGCTCCAGCTCGTCAAGCTGCTTAAAAGGATACTCCACATACTTGTCATCATCAAATTTCACCGTAAGCTGTTCCGAGTAGAAATTAATATTATCGATTATTCCCATATCCCCGTTGAACACCCCCATGCCACGGTCTACAGGTATTCCGTATTTTCCTCTCGTCTCCCATTCCAACTGATAATTATTCTTAATCTGCATAACTTTATCTCCCTCGCGGAAGATTGTATTTGGAAATTCCTTCTCCTGCTTGCCTGCAGCTTTGGGATTAAGGTACTCCTGCAGTACGCTGTTCAATTTTTCAACGCCAAGCACGCCCTTCCTCGTAGGTGTAAGCACCTGAATGTCAAAAGGCCTGGCATTCACATATTTCGGCAGTTTCTGTGATACCAGCGTAATCATTGCACCGATTACATTGTTAGGCTCGTCCCGTCTTAAGAAAATAAAATCCTTGCTGGATGGACCTATTGCAAACTTTTCTCCTGCGTTAATCCTGTGGGCATTGACAATAATGTCGCTCTCCGTAGCCTGACGGAATATTTTTGTAAGCTTTACCACCTTGAATCTGTCTGAAGCAATAATATCTCTAAGCACGTTTCCAGGTCCCACCGACGGAAGCTGATTAACATCTCCCACAAGAATCAGTCTTGTTCCCGGAGTCACTGCCTTAAGCAGACTGTTCATGAGAAAAATATCCACCATCGACATCTCATCAATTATAATGACATCAGCTTCAATAGGGTTCTCCTCATTTCTTGCAAACCCCGCCATTCGGTCATCCTCCGGCGCCCCCGTAAGCTCTAACATTCGGTGGATTGTCTGCGCTTCGCAGCCCGTGGCCTCCGTCATTCGTTTGGCTGCACGACCCGTAGGTGCCGCAAGTCTTATATCCATATCCTCGCCTTCAAAATAGCGGATAATGGTATTGATGGTTGTGGTCTTGCCCGTACCGGGACCTCCGGTGATAACAAGGAATCCTGAACGCACCGCCTGCAGTACTGCATCCCTCTGTTTGTCATCAAGCTCTATCTTCTCGGCAAGTTCAATTCTTCGTATACGGTCAAGCACCTTTTTTTCATCTATACTTTCCTGAGCGTCAAGCGCCTTGAGTGCGTATGCTACGGACATCTCCATATAATAATAGGAAGCTCCGTATACCATGCGTATCGTAACACCATTCTGTGTCACGTCCTCCTTAATTACCACCTTTTTCTCCATAGCAAGCTCCGTTAGCTGTGGCTCAATATCCCGCACCTGTGTATCCAGCAAAAGCACAAGCTGTTCCAGAAGCTCATCATAAGGCAGATATATATGCCCGTTTCCCGTCGCCTGCAAAAGAGTATACATAATTCCGCTCTTGATTCTGAAATCAGAATCAGCTTGTATCCCCATCTTAACCGCAATGTCGTCGGCAATTTTAAAGCCCACTCCCGAAATATCATCTGCAAGGCGGTATGGATTCTCTTTGAGAATAGTATAAACAGACGGGCCGTACTGATTATATATCTTCGCTGCAAGATTCATGGAAATTCCGTAACCCTGAAGAAATATCATGGCATTTCTCATATCCCGCTTAGCGGTGACATTGTCCGATATCTCCATAGCCATGCGCATGCTTATTCCCTTAATCTCAGCCAGTCTCTCCGGCTCCTGCTCAATTATTCTTAAGGTATCCGCCTTGAACCTCCTGACAATGCGTGCTGCCAGTGCCACACCAATTCCTTTGATGGCTCCGGAACCCAGATACCTCTCCACGGACTTTTCATCCTCGGGTGGAATGTCCTCGCAGGTATCTACCTTAAGCTGCTGACCATAAACTGAATGTTCCGTGTACTCACCTGTGACTTCAACATACTCACCCTCAGCCACATAAGGCACCGTACCAACACAGACAACTGTACTGCCATCGACTTCAAGCTCAAATACCGTATAGCCGTTGTCCTCGTTCCGATATACAATTTTATCTATATATCCCTTAAAGCGTTCCATACGCTCCTCCTGTTGTGTAAATTATCGTCTAAAGCGGCTACCCGGACGCTGGGGCAAATAATGTTAATTTAGGTTGTGAAGGCATAGAAAAAAGTTATTATTTTATAGCCTGCTATACACAGCCATTTTGCTGGCAGGATGGTAAGACCACAGCCAGTGGGCAAATATGATTTGCAAGCCGCACTCTTTGCATCCGCCGGCACTTAGATGGCGTATTATGCCATCTTATGTGCCGCTGCGTGATGCAACGAAGCGAGAGCGTGTGCGGCGGTAAACATATTTGCACACCGGCGTCCAGCATAAGAACCTGCCAGCAAAATGGCGTCCGGGTAGCACTATAAACGATAACTATATTGGGGTAAAAGAAAGCATATGCGCATACCGCATATGCTTATCCATCCATATAATTAAGCTGTTCTATTCAACCCCGTAGTTTCTCTTCATCTGCTCATAAAGCATCTGGGCTATGCCAAGGCCTTCGCCTCCGTTAGATTCGGCGGACAGGTTGGCGTACTCCTGGGTAAGCGTATCCTTAAACATTGACAGATATGACGTAGATGAATCCTCATCACTATCCGGCACCATCTTTTCCATTGCCTTAAATACCTGCTCCGTAAAGTATGCTTCGAATTCCTTGCATACCTCCATCATCTCATCATCGGTAGCTGTAGTGTAATCACCGCTTAGCTTGTCCTTAAGGTTGTCTGCCGATGTATTCTTGGTTGTATATGTACCGTAATATGAATTAATTCCCGTAAGTAAATCGCTCATGCTGTTCCTCCATGTCAGAGTCTTTGCCAGACCCGTCTAACAAAATCCGTTAATTATCTCTTAAGCTGATTTGCCTGACTCAGCATGTCATCCGCTGCCTGTATTGCCTTAGAGTTCATCTCATATGCCCTCTGTGCTGTAATAAGATTAACCATCTCGTCCACAACCTGCACATTGGAAGCTTCAAGGCATCCCTGATTGAGCTTGCTTGCTTTAAGTTCAGGATTACTTCCTTCCTCTACAGCAGCTCCTGATGCGTCCGTAGCTGCAAAGAGGGTTCCTGACCTGTTCTCCAAGCCCGCGGGATTGGTAAACTGATAAAGTCCTATCTTAATTCCCAACGACTGAAGATTATTATTCTCATCAGGATAGAAAATTTCACCGTCATTGGATACAACCAGTTTCTCAGCCTTGTATTCGGATGATAGAATTATCGGTGCACCATCCTCATCAAGTACAGGATAACCGTCAGTTGTGCATAACATCATTGTATTGTCCGACGCAAGGGCAATTCTGAAATCACCATTGCGGGTATAATATGTCTCCCCATCGGAGCCACGCACCGCAAAAAATCCGTCTCCTTCAATTGCAAAGGCAAAATCATTGTCCGATGCCTGAATAGGTCCCTGGGTAAAGTGTGTGGTAATGGAGCTGTTGCGCACACCGAGACCTACCTGCGCTGCTGTAGGCTTATTCTCTCCATTGGCTGTTGTGGTCTTAGTCTGTATGGTCTGATACAGCAGTGTCTTAAATTCTGCCGTAGATGTCTTGTATCCTGTCGTGTTGACGTTAGCAAGATTGTTCGCAATATTATCCACATTTGTCTGCTGGGCAATCATTCCCGATGCCGCAGTCCATAAAGCACGCATCATAGTAATCCTCCTTATTCCAAGCTAATTACAGCTTTCCGAGATTGACTGACTTCTCGATTGTTGAGTCTATGGTCTGAATAACCTTCTGGTTACTCTCGTATGCCCTGGAAATTGTAATCATTTCAACCATCTCAGAAATAACATTGATGTTGGACATTTCAAGACAGCCCTGATTAACCCTGTAGTCAGCCGGCTTCTCCCTGGCACCGTCTATGGCAACATACAGATTCTCACCATATTTCTCAAGGTAATTATAATCCTCAAAATCCGTAATCTGTAACGTATCTATATACTGCTTGTCCGCATATATGTTACCGTTCTCATCAATAATCACCTCTGCGCCCTGAGGAATCTCAATCCTTCCCCCATTGCCCAACACATAATCGCCGTCATCGGTCACAAGCATTCCTTCATTGTTGACGGTAAAGGAGCCTGCTCTTGTATAACGCGTTGAAGTCTGTCCCGACTTGGAGGTAAAGGAAATATTAAAAAAACCGTCTCCGTCAAGTGCAACATCATAGGTATTGCCGGTCACTTTATACGAGCCCTGCGTATAGTCCGTGTATGTCTCTCCAATCTTAACTCCGAGGGATTCATTCCCGATTCTCCGATTGATATAGCCTTCCGAACCATCCTTTATCTTCTGTGTATACATACTGTCAAATGCTTCTGAAGTGGAGCCTTCTTTCTTGTATCCCACAGTTGAAGCATTGGCAAGATTATTCGTGATAACATCCAGCCTTGCCTGCTGGTTCATCATTCCCGTATAAGCCGTGTACAGACCTCTGACCATAAATACCTCCTGTGTACCTTAGCTATCCTGTAGTGCTTCTGTTCTTATCTTAATACTTATTCCCTAACGCCGCCTAAGAACTCAATAAACTTACCCGTTCCGATGGCAACGGCGGTCATAGGATCTTCTGCTGTCATGGTGGTAATTCCCGTCTTGGACTCGATTAGCTCCTCAAGTCCCTGAAGCAGGCTTCCGCCGCCTGTAAGAACAATACCTCTGTCTGCGATATCTGCAGCAAGCTCAGGCGGTGTCTTCTCCAATACGCTGTGTACTGCCTCCACAATCTGAGCTGTAGCGTCCTTAAGTGCTTCCTCAGTCTCCTCCGATGTAACAGTAACTGTTCTAGGGAGACCTGTTACAAGATTACGTCCGCGCACGTCCATTGTGACAACCTCAGCTCTAGGATAAGCGCTGCCAATCTTAATCTTGATATCCTCTGCTGTTCTCTCACCAATCAGAAGATTATGCTTCTTACGCATATAACGTACTATGGCATCATCAAAGTCATCACCTGCAATCTTGATTGAGGTGCTTACTACGGTTCCGCCCAGTGAAATAACTGCTATATCGGTTGTACCACCGCCGATGTCAACTATCATATTGCCGCATGGTCTTGCAATATCAATTCCTGCACCGATTGCTGCCGCAATAGGTTCCTCGATAATAGCTACCTCTCTTGCTCCTGCTGAATAGGTTGCATCCTCAACAGCCTTCTTCTCAACCTCGGTAACTCCACTCGGCACACATACGCTGATTCTCGGTTTCTTAAGCATCTTCCTGCCAAGTGCCTTCTGTATGAAATACTTAAGCATCTTCTCGGTAACCGTATAATCCGAGATAACGCCCTGTCTTAAAGGTCTGACCGCAACAATATTGCCCGGCGTTCTTCCGAGCATCAGTCTTGCTTCCTCACCGATTGCTTTTATTTTATTAGTATCCCTGTCAAAGGCTACTACGGATGGCTCCTTGAGCACAACACCCTTGCCCCTGATGTATACCAGAATACTGGCAGTTCCCAAATCAATTCCTATATCTGTAGTTATCATACAATCCTCCATTAATCCTGTTCAAAAGTCCATATAGCATCATTATAAACAAAAAATATATAATTTAAAAGAGTTATTTTCAAAAACATAATTTTTTTATGGCATTTTATACCACCACTGTCGTATTCTTCCCTCAAACTCCTCCTCCGGAATAGGACTGTCAAACAAAAATCCCTGTACCATATTGCAGCTTACACTCTTTAGATATTCCATCTGCTGCCTGGTCTCCACGCCCTCTGCAATTACATCCATCTTAAGCTCCGATGCCATACGGATAATATTGGACAATACCACCCTGTCAACCTCCACAAGCTCATCAATTAAGGATTTGTCAATTTTTAAAACGTCTGCCGGAAAAGAACGCAGAAGGTTCAGAGAAGAATATCCTGCTCCAAAATCATCAATGGAAGTAGCCACATGGTATTGCTTTATCTTTTTTACAAATGCAATCAGCAGCCCGCTTTCTTCCTCGTCCATGGTCTCGGTCAGTTCGATTTCTATTCTGTCTCTTTCGACCCCGTAGCGGTCTAAGACAGCCACAATATCCTCCGCAAGATTAGGGTTAAGCAGATGTCTTCTGGAAAAATTAACTGATATTCTTAAAGGCTTTAATCCCATGGTATCCCACTTCACAATATCCCTGCACACCTGCTCGAGCACATAAAAGTCCAGCCTGCATATCATACCGTTCTGTTCATACACAGGAATAAATTCTCCGGGACTAATCATCATGTCCTGATGCTTCCAGCGCACCAGTGCCTCAGCGCCTGCAAGACTGTAGTCATTCGTGCACACCTTAGGCTGATAAAATACCAGGAATTCATGCTTACTAAGTGCCTCTTCAAAGCGGAAAGCTACCTGCTTGTCCTTATAGAGCTTCTCCTTAAGCTGTTGGGTGGCATATACCACCGTCTCACCTTTTCCGCGTTTGGCCATATTCAACGCCATGGCACAGTCATTAATGACATTGCCACTGCTCTTAACACTCTCATCTATCACCAGGGCTCCTGCCTTGGCAGCAATAGTAACCGGTACCTGCTTTCCGTCCAGCATGCCATATATGGTTACTCCCCTCAGCGTGTCCGAGAACCTGTCCATATTCTCTTTTCTGATAAGCGCCACAAAATTATCACCGCCAAGCCGCCCCAGGCACTCTCCTTCTGCCAGTGTTCTCCTTATGGCATCTGCATATCTGATGATAATCGTGTCCGTCTCCTTGGCTCCAAACCGCTTGTTCACAAGGCTGAAACGTTCCAGATTAATGAAAAAGCCATTATATTGTACAAGTTCATTCTTCTTAAGCAGTTCATCCGCATAGGACAAAAAGCCCCCAGAATTAACCAGCCCCGTCAGGGCATCCGTAAGGCTGCTCTTCTTGACCATGTTGATAAGGCGCCATCTTCCACAGCTTAAAAACAGCAGATTCAGTACTATGTCCATATCCCGTTGCTCTTCCGATGTAAATCCGGGCTGTCCGAGTCTACGGTACAGAATGAGTTTCACGTTGCCCTTCTCTCCTGTGACGAATTCCTTAATATAGTCCGGTCCTTCCTTTACTTCACCATCATACTTATATAACAGCTCCTCACGACTGTCACCCTCAACTGTATATATAGTCCGTGACACGCAAAAAGAACACACCAGCTTCCCGATATGGTACAGCTCGCCAATAGGTGCAAATATCCTCTGACAGGCCATGAAAATATTCTCATTAACTGCCAGCTCTTGAATATAGTTTTCCAGACATTCTTGACAAATCATCGGCAATCTCCTTTGTTAATATAGTATTTCGGCTTTTTCTTAAAAAAAATTAATGCTTTTTGCCTAATATAATGCTATTATATATGAGAAAAATCGTATTTTTATATTCAGGAGGGAATATGTCTCGCAAAACATCGTCCGATAAGGGCTTAAATATTATTATTGTCGGTTGCGGCAAAGTTGGGGTAACTCTTACCGAACAGCTCGCAAAGGAAGGACACGATATAACACTCATAGACAAGAATGCGCAGAAGGTTCAGGCTATCGCAGGTATGTATGATGTCATGGGTGTAGTTGGCAACGGTGCAAGCTACAATATCCAGAAGGAAGCCGGCATAGAATCCGCCAACCTTATTATTGCCGTCACCGACTCCGATGAGCTGAATCTGTTGTGCTGCACCATCGCCAAACGCGTCGGCAACTGTGCAGCAATCGCAAGAGTGCGCACCCCTGACTACAGCCGTGAAGCCGGATATCTTCGTGAACGTCTTGGACTGGCCATGATTATCAACCCTGAGCTTGAAACTGCGAAGGAGGCAGCGCGTATCCTGTATATGCCAACAGCCCTTGAGGTCAATTCCTTTGCCCACGGTCAGGCCGAGCTTGTCAAGTTCAAGGTCCCAAGGGGCAGCCGTCTCGACGGAATGACTATCGCAACCTTAGGTAAAGAAGTTAATCTTTCCTTTGTCATCTGCGTAATTGAGAGAAACGGCTATGTACATATTCCTACCGGAAGTTTTGTAATGCACGCCGACGATACAATATCCTTCGTTGCTTCAAGAAATTCAACCAAAATTTTCCTTGAGCATATAGGTTTTAAGACCAATCAGGTCAAAGACACTTTGATTATAGGCGGAGGCAGCGCCGCTTTTTACCTTGCTGACCAGCTTCTGCGCTCAGGTATATCCGTCAAGATTATCGAAAACAACCGCGCCCGCTGCGAGGAGCTTAGCATACTCCTGCCTAAAGCCATTATTATAAATGGTGACGGAACAGATGAGGAGCTGCTCAAGGAGGAAGGTATTACAGATGTGGAATCCTTTGTTCCTCTCACCGGTATTGATGAAGAGAATATTATGCTTACCCTTCATGCCAAGCAGGTATCAAAAGCCAAAGTCATTACCAAAATTAACAGAATTACATTTAAGAATGTAATTAACAGTCTGAACTTAGGCAGTGTTATCTACCCTAAATATATAACATCCGAGGCAATCATAGCCTATGTGCGCGCCAAAAAGGACTCCATGAAAAAGGGAGCAGACGGTTCACTATCCTCCGGCGGCAATATTGAAACGCTCTACCATATGTTTGACCATCGTGTTGAGGCTATTGAGTTTCGCGTGACCATGCAGTCTGCTGTAACCGATACTCCTCTTGCTGAGCTGTCCTTAAAAGACGAACTGCTGATATCCTTTATCAACCGCAACGGTGAAATAATTATCCCTAGCGGTCAGGACTGTATCCGCATGGGTGACACCGTTATGATTGTCACCACCCATACAGGTTTCACGGATATACAGGATATCCTTCGTCAATAACATTGGAGGTTACAATGAATAAAAGTATCATTCGCTACATCCTTGGTCATGTTCTTTTGCTGTCTGCTGCCATGCTTCTTCTGCCCGCCTTTACCGGTATTATTTACCTTGAGGCAGAAGCCATTGCATACTTTGTGTTGGCTGCTCTGTGCTTTATTCTGGGAAAACTGAGTACTCACAAGAAACCCGAGAGCACAACCTTCTATCTTAAGGAGGGCTGCATAAGCACATCCTTAAGCTGGATTCTCCTAAGCCTTGTGGGATGCCTGCCTTTCTGCATAACAGGCGAAATTCCTTCCTTCACGGATGCACTTTTTGAAACAATCTCCGGTTTTACAACCACAGGAGCCAGCATACTGTCCGATGTGGAAGCCATGTCCCACTGCTCCCTGCTGTGGAGGAGTTTTACACACTGGATTGGAGGAATGGGAGTTCTCGTATTTCTTCTTGCCATTGTTCCATTAAGCGGCGGCTCCAATATCAATCTCATGCGTGCCGAAAGCCCCGGGCCTTCCGTAGGCAAGCTTGTACCCAAAATGAAATACACCGCAAGAATACTGTATATTATATACTTCGGTCTTACATTGATTGAAACCATTATGTTGCTCTTCGGCAAAATGCCGGTTTTCGATTCAATATGTACCGCCTTTGCCACAGCCGGAACCGGCGGCTTCGGAATCAAGAATGACAGTATCGGCGGTTACAACGCCTACATTCAGTGGGTTGTAACAGTATTTATGCTTTTGTTCGGTGTAAATTTCAACGCATACTACCTTTTGCTTATGGGTAATGCCAAAAAGGCTGCCCGCATGGAAGAGGTCAGATGGTATTTCATTATTGTAACCGCATCAATAAGCATAATAACCATCAGCTTGTGCAGAAGTGCTGTTCCTTTTGTGACAGCAGTACGTGACTCATCATTTCAGGTTGCATCCATTATAACCACCACCGGTTTTTCCACTACGGATTTTAACACATGGACTGAAACCAGCAAGACCCTTCTTGTTCTTCTCATGTTTGTCGGTGCATGTGCCGGAAGTACGGGCGGCGGCATGAAAGTATCGCGTTTTGTGGTACTGTTTAAGACTGTTTTTAAAGAGCTTGACTCATACATTCATCCAAAGCGCATCAAAAAAATTACCATCGACGGCAAGCCTGTTGAGCACGAGGTTGTACGTTCCATCAACGTGTACTGTATTACATTCATGATAGTATTTGTAATATCCGTCTTTATCGTTTCCTTAGAGGGCAAGGATTTGATAACCAATTTTACGGCAGTTGCAGCTACCATCAACAATATCGGTCCCGGCCTTGAGCTGGTGGGTCCTACACAGAACTTTTCCGGCTTCAATACCCTGTCCAAATATATTCTTATGTTTGATATGCTCGCCGGAAGGCTTGAGTTGTTCCCACTCCTGATATTGTTCCATCCGGCAATATGGCGGGATTTTCGCCCAAGTCACAGCAAAAAGCATTAAAATAAACATTATTGTCTGTTACTCCATAACCGTATAAAGAAAACCGCTATAGTTATTACCTTCTCCTCAAATGGATACAGGTACAACCATAGCGGTTTATTTTTATCCGGTAAAAGTATATCCCTTGCTACACATATGCAGCATATTCATGGACTACATTCATCCATTACATATTGGTATGTTTTTTATCTCTGCGACTTAATATGATCACTGCAATGCCTGAAGCACTTACCATGAAGAATGTAAGCAAGATTGCAAGATTTCTGTCAGATCCGGTAGAAGGTGCTATGATATCTGCTCCCTCTGTTTCAGCCAGTATAGTAAATGTCATTGAAGCCTCGCCATCAATATACACAAATGTAAGTGTGTGTGTTGCCTCAGTAAGGCTTTCCAAAAAAGCGTTGCTAAGGGTTACAATTGTGCTTCCTTCCTTGGCAGTATAATTCGACGAATCAACAACTTCTCCATCCAGCTTCAACCCCTGGAACTTAGCAAAATCTCCATTGGCTCTTATTGTCATTGTTCCCTCTGTACCCTTAGTATAGGTGCCATCACCATCTATGACATCCATAACAACGTAATTTGAACCTGACGTTGTTGTCTCCGGCTTGCCTGCGTTATCAGTATAATAAGTCAGCGCAAGAGGTACATTGCTAAGCTCCTCAGAGTCATAATATACCTTGAAGGATGATGTCAAATCAAATGCAGTGCCATCCTCCGTAAAGCTATCATCGTAAGCGCGGCTTACAATAACCGGTGTATACTCATAATAGAGAGTATCAATAAGTGCAAGGCGCTGTTCTTCCTTCTCCTCTGCAGTCTCTGCTCTGTAGCCTACTTTATCTAAGAGAAGATGGTTAATAAGCTCAGCCGCTGCATATCCGATTCCTTCAGCACCAGGAGTTACAAACATAGTATGGAAATATGCATAAGTGCTGTAATCGTAATAGTATATCGAACTTTTGGAAGCATTCTCATCATTGACAATTACAATGCATGCGTCATAGTACTGCTTGATGCTGCTTGCCAGATTAGTGGCAATATCCGTTGCCGTATATGAAGGTACAATTGCACCATTCTCATCATAGGTCAGACGGAAGAAAGTATCCTTTGCAGTTGTACCGATGCCTGATTCATTGGAAATACACTCCACTGCTGTAAAATTAAGGTAGTGTGCAACTTCTTTTAGCGGCTCAGTACCTAAAATACCATCAACAAACTCCTCTGCCAGCTTAAGGAACTCATCCTGCTCTTCTGCCGTAAAACCTTCGCCGTAAATAAGGATATTCTTATTGTTGCCGTAATCTGATGCCCCATAATAGGTGTAGTCATTGTTATCGGTAATGGCTTCAGTATTAAGGTAAATCATGTAATTTACAGATTTTGTCCCAAGTTCCTCTCCAGTACTGTCATATACGGTCAGTGTAACTTTATAGTTGCCCGGTCCTGATGGTCCCTCTGATGTCTGATATTCATCGTACGCCAGATATTCCTGATTGTAATTATCATACTTATAGTACACAACATCATATACATCATCTGATGTATCCGGTGTATCCGAATACATATAGCTTGAGTACACATCATAAGTATAATATCCGTAATACTGATAGCCATAATATTCAATGTCGATGCTGTACTCCTCGCCGCACTCCACATCAAACTCAAGTTCAGCCGGCTTTCCATCCTGATTCTTAGAGGAAATACTCAGCGAAATTGATATTGCATCAATGGTATATGTTGCCGTCATGCTGCATGGATCATATGTATCATTACCTGCAAAAGAAGCTTCAATGGTATATGTACCTGCCTCACTCGGTATGCCGGAAACTACATTTCCCGAAGCATCCTTATAGGTAAGTGTCAGTGCATCTCCAAGCTTGTCGCCTGTAATTTCATTAGTACCCTTGCGAAGTATGAAATATTCCTTCATATCCTTGCCTTCGCCTGCCACAAACTCATCTGCATAGGTCTGGAAGAAAATCTCCGTTACATTAGAGTCCGCACTGATTGCTTTTCTGATTTCCTCCTTGCAGACCTCACAGAAAGGATATTCTGCTCCGAGGTACTGCATCTTACAGCCGTTATGAGGTACATACCAGCCAATACCTGATACTCCGCCCCAGTCATATACACCGACCCCGTTCTTGCCGATAAAACGTGACCAGCTCACCTTAGCCGGGTCGGACTCCTGGGTAAGGTTGGAATTCTCATATTCATATCCGGCTGCATAGTACTCATCCGAAAGGCCAGCCACCGTATGTCCCATCTCGTGAAGCATCATCTCCAGGCACTGGCTGTTCAGTGAGGCAATACAGTACTCGCCACCGCTGCCGCCGTAGGTAGTGGAATTAACAAGATATGCAATGTAGTCAGCCGTAGGAAGTACACTTTCTCTTATTGCATTTCCCTTCGCAGCCCCTTCCTCTGTTATGTCCACAAGTCTCTGCATTCCCCATGTCCAGAAGGATGCCCCAAAATAAGTATCACGTACATCCGCTGCCGCCTCAGCCTCGGAAGCTGCATTCTCGCCCTGTACACCTGATTCATTGGATGTAACACCCAGAGCATAAATCTTAATTGCATCTGCAAATTCATCATAAGGTGAACATGTCATTATGTAATCGGCAGTGTTCTCCGCCTCCGTGTAGAACTTATCCTGCTCATCAGCCGTGAATCCGTCACCCATAATCAGCAGGACAAAGGCATCCTCATCTGCCAGTGTCTCTTCACCATATACCAGCTTAAACTCTCCTATTGCCGGGTCATCTGCCAATGCATTCGCATCCCTCACCACAGCAAACCCTGCCGCCTGCACAGCCATGGAGGACTTCCCGGAAAACGTCAGCAGAACCGCAAGCGCTATGGCAATGGAACGTAACAAGTGTTTTCTTTTTCTCAAAATAACCAACTCTCCTTTCTATTGAAGCTTGAAAATATCTTTCCAAACCATTTTATTTGATTTTATCATATTAAAGCGATAAAATCCCATGGTAAAAAAATAAAACGAAAAAGCTCCTATACAGAAACTTCCTCGTTTCATTTTTTTATTATACTTATCTTTCATATTTTTGCAATAACTTCTGTCCAAGGACATAATGAATGTTTTTTATGGCTTATATTAGAAAATGTTATTTGGCATCTACCCTGATTTGCCAGGGTAAATGCCACTTCCCAGCCTAAGGCTTCAGCACGCATTATGCATATGAAGATATTTTTCCTTTGTGGCAAGTCCCCCGCGAATGTGTCTTTCACTCTTGTTCAGCTCCAAAATCTCCCTGGCCTGCTTCGCCAATTCCGAATTGATGCTTGGAAGACGCTCCGCAACGTCCTTATGTACGGTTGTGACGATTTGGAATGGTTTTACTTGAGGTTGTTTCTGGGTTGTTTTCGCTGTCTTCTGAGCCTTCGATAAGCACAGTTTCATCAAGCCCCAAATCACCGATAAGGCGTAAATAAATATCTACATTCCCATCCTTGTCCACTTCGATTTTCTGAATCAATCGTTTGAGCTGTGTATTGGTCATTTCATGAACATCTGTAATATCCTCCATCTGCTTAAAGGTACTGTTAAGAA
>CAMAKT010000035.1 GCA_945836135.1 uncultured Clostridia bacterium
CAAATAAAGTTGGCTTAAATTTTATCAACAACTTCCCTATAATTCATACCTAATTACCTTCGACAATATGCCAGTTTATAATCACGCCATAGATAGAATATCAATTTAACTGTCCTTTGTGATAATGCTTTCTCTCGCTTCAGTATAGCTGATGATGTACCGTTCGCCATTCCTAGGATTATCTTTAGCATATAAGACTGTTCTATTACTTGCGTGTTCGGATCCTTCAAAATTATCCGGTGTTGTGTACTCATCCGGCATTCTCTCGTATCCGTGGTCTAATGCCCAATAATGGATTATTTTACACATCTTTTGTCTTTGTTCCTCAGAAAATGTTTGAAGCAAGAATATATTTCCTCCGAGTTCTCCTATCACTTAATCGTCCTCCTAAACTAAGTCCATTATAGATTAGTACCAATTTCTCTTACTTTCATATATTTTATTTTTCCATTTTCGTCTTGCTTTGACAATTATTACTACATCAATAACAACCCAAATTAATATGGTTACACCGGCAAATATCAAAAAGACCGTTCTATATACCGGAACTCTTTCTCTCTGATCTTCTCTGACTGAAGACAATTTGTCATTTTTTACATCAACAACGATAAAAAAATCTTTTTCCATCCCATCATAAAGGTCTGTTTTCCAATTTTCTCCATTAGCTGCTGATATCTCATGTCTAAAAGTATATGGATATGTTCTTTCTTTGTTCAAATATGTAAACGTAAGATTGCAACTAACGTCATAAATGTAGGTTATGCTGTGAGTATAGTCTCCATCACCTTTATAATACTCTTCAACTTTCTTCTCAATAAATTCCTGTTTTACATCCGTAACCTTACATCTTGTCAAATCATCATCTGTCAATCCCTTAAAAGCCTCATCAAGAGCAAAACTACATAACAAAAAGAAAATCGACATAATAGCGAACACAAGATTAACTGCTATTATACCAATTTTTCGTCTCCTCTTCTTTGCTTTCTCATTCATTATATTTATTTCATCTCTGATCATATCTAATCCTTTACTAATACAATAATATGTTATATTCAATATCTAATTTTCCAACTCAGCCCATAAAGGCACTAACTCCCCTAGTTTATGCTAAACGGATAGCACGAACGCCCACCTCGATTCCGCTTCGCTCCATTTCGGTGTTCGTTTAACTCACATGGAATATGAAAAGACTACATTGTCCTGCAAGCAGTCCATGTAGTCTTTTCATATTCCGCGTTCGTGCTATTCGTTCATCTTCGCCAACTTCGCTGCCTGGTCGGCTGCGATACATGCATCGATTATCTCCTGAATGTCACCATCCATAATCTTGTCTAACTTATAGAGTGTCAGGTTAATTCTGTGGTCTGTCACACGTCCCTGTGGGAAATTGTAGGTTCTGATTTTTTCGGAGCGGTCACCGGTACCAATCTGGCTTCTTCTGGCGTCGGCCTCGGCATCATGTGCCTTCTGGCACTCCATCTCATACAGTTTTGCACGGAGAATTGCAAAGGCCTTGTCCTTGTTCTGTATCTGTGACTTCTCTGTCTGGCTGTATACCACGATTCCGGTAGGGTAATGGGTAAGACGCACTGCTGAGTCCGTTGTGTTGACACACTGACCACCGTTACCGGAAGCACGCATTACATCAATACGGATGTCTTTCTCGTCAATGTGGATATCGACCTCCTCTGCCTCCGGCATAACTGCCACAGATGCGGTTGATGTGTGTATACGTCCGCCTGACTCAGTCTCCGGAACACGCTGTACACGATGGACTCCGCTCTCATACTTAAGTATTGAGTATGCGCCCTGTCCCGTAACCATGAACTGTACTTCCTTCATGCCGCCGATTCCTGTCTCGTCTGCATTGATTACTTCCACCTTCCAGCGCTTGGACTCCACATAATGGGTGTACATACGGAACAGCTCCGCAGCAAAGAGTGCTGCCTCGTCGCCTCCTGCACCGGCACGTATTTCCACAATAACGTTCTTGTCATCGTTAGGATCCTTAGGCAGAAGGAGAATCTTCATGGTATGCTCCAGCTCTTCAATTCTTGCCTTGGACTCATTCATTTCCTCCTTCGCCATCTCGCGAAGCTCCTCGTCACTTTCAGTGTCAAGAAGTTCCAGGCTCTCCTGCACATTCTGCTGGCAAGCCTTGTACTCCCTGTAGGCTTCAACAAGAGGAGTAAGATCACTCTGCTCCTTCATAAGTCTGCGAAAGCGGCTCTGGTCTTCTACAACGGACGGACTGTTAAGCTCCGCCGTCAAATCTTCATATCTCATCAATAAATCGTCTAATTTCTGAAACATATATTTTCCTCTCTTTGATATAAATTTTAGCAATTTGCAAGCCTGCCGGTTACAACCCTCTCCAGCCCTGCAAAATCCTTTATTATTTTTACATCGGAGTAGCCCTCCATGCGGCATAGCTGCGTGACCTCCATGCCTTGGTCGTAGCCTATTTCAAGCATCAGTATTCCGTTCTTTTCAAGAAACTCCTTGGCATCATGAATAATTCTGCGGTAAAAATACAGACCGTCCTTCATTCCGTCCAGTGCAAGCATGGGCTCATGATCTTTTACCTCCGGCTCAAGGCCTTCAATGACATCCGTCCGTATATATGGAGGATTTGAAAGTATCATGTGGTAGGTACCCTGCACATTCTCAAACAGATTTCCCTGATAGAAGGTTATATCTGCCCCTAGTCGCACCGCATTCTGCTTTGCCACATCAAGCGCCTTCTCAGAGACATCCGAGGCTGCTGCCCTGACCATATACCCCTGCTCCTTAAGCTTAAGATATACACTCTCGATAATACAGCCGGAGCCGGTACACATGTCAAGCACTCTGATTTCCGTTCCCCGCAGTCTTGAGACACACATCCTGCCTGCCACATTAACTGCCTCAGCAGCAAGAATCTCTGTATCCATACGCGGAATTAGTACATTTTCATTTACTATAAATTCATAACCCATAAACGGGGCTGTACCTTCAATATACTGCAACGGCTCCCTGCCGGCACGGCGGGCAATTTTTTCCAGATAAGCAGCAGCAACCGAATCAGCAACCGAATCCTTGCCCCGCATAAAATACTGTGTACGGTCAAATCCGGTAGCACTTGTAAACAGAAGCCACGCATCAACATTCGCCTGTGAGATGCCCGCTTCTGCAAGTCTTTTCTCTCCCTCCTTCAGGAGACTCTGACATGTATACTGCATAGCTATGCCTCTTCCTCCTTAAGGTTCTCAATATAGGTTCGCCAGTCAAAGACCGCCTCCACGGAAGCTATTGCCACCTCCACCATGTCCGCATCCGGCTCCCTTGTAGTCAGACGCTGCAGCATAAGTCCCGGACGGCTTATTATATCCATAAACTTTGAGTCCGTATTACCCGCATGCTTTAATACCTCGTAGGAGACACCGGCAATAAGCGGTATGAGCAGAAGTCTAAGTACCAGCCGCAGGATTGGTGAATCCACGCGTATAAACATAAAGAAAACAATGCTTATACACATGACAATCAGCATGAAACTGGTTCCGCAACGTTTATGCTCCTTGGAACTTGCCATTACATTCTCAACCGTCAATTCCATGCCATGCTCCACGCAGTTAATGCATTTGTGCTCAGCACCATGGTACATGAACACCCGCTTAATATCACTCATAAGCGAAATAAGCTTAACATATATGATGAAAAATGCCAGTCTTACAATGCCTTCAATCAATATTATTGCTGTCTCGTTCTTTATAAACAGTGCAAAAAGCCTTGACACATAATATGGTGCCACCATAAATATAAGCACTGCCATAACCACGGCAAAAATAACCGAGCAGGTCATGGCAATCTTCTCCTCCCTGGCTTTCTGCGCTTCCGTCTTCTCCTTGGCAGGCTTACCCGATGCTTTGCCGTTGCTCTTATCGTCCTTCTCTTCATCCTCATCATCGTAGAAGCTTGCTGAATAAGTGAGTGTGGACATTCCCACAACAAGTGAATCTATAAAGTTAAATACTCCCCTGATAATAGGGAGCTTAAGTATCCTGTATTTATCTGACAGATTGTGGCATTCCTTGACCACAACCTCAATTTCCTTGTCAGGCTTGCGAACCGCAACAGCGTACTTATCTTTGTTTTTCATCATTACGCCTTCAATGACTGCCTGACCACCTATACCTGATGATTTCATGTTAAACTTATTTCCTTTCACAAGTTCAGGTAATTACAACCATATATAGCAAAAAAGGTCGTGAACCGGTATATACAACCCTACCAATCCACAACCTTGATTCCCTGAATTACTAGTTATTCTGCACGCCGTACTTCTTATTGAACTTATCAATACGTCCGCGGGCTGCAGCTGCCTTCTGCTGGCCTGTATAGAATGAATGGCACTTGGAACAGATTTCAACGTGGATTGACTCCTTCGTTGACCCAGTTACAAATTCATTACCGCAGTTGCATACAACCTTGGCCTGGTAGTAATTTGGATGGATTCCTTCTCTCATTTCTTTCACCTCTTTGTTGAATTCTTGTATCGAAATTCGGCAAAACCGATTTCTTCCTTTTTAAAACAGCTTATTCAGCATAACATATCAGTAGAAATTATGCAAGCTATTTTTTAGAATAATCTAATCTTTTTAACCTGGGCTACAAAATCATGATTATTCTTCGTTCTGGCAAAGAGGTCAATAATGTTCTCCGTGGCATCTTCAGCCCTTGAACCGTTGAGCGCCTTGCGCACATAGTTCATGGCATCAAGCTCCTCAGGCGTAAGCAGGAGGTCTTCACGTCTTGTTCCGGACTTGACGATATCAATGGCCGGGAATATACGCTTCTCGGAAAGCTTGCGGTCAAGCACCAGTTCCATATTACCGGTTCCTTTGAATTCCTCATATACAACATCGTCCATCTTGCTTCCTGTATCCACCAGTGCCGTAGCAAGTATAGTCAGGCTTCCTCCCTCCCTGGTGTTGCGGGCGGCACCGAAAAAGCGCTTCGGCATGTAGAGTGCTGCCGGGTCAAGACCACCGGAAAGAGTTCTTCCGCTCGGTGTACATACAATATTATATGCTCTTGCAAGACGGGTAATACTGTCAAGAAGAATCACTACATCCTGCTTCTGCTCCACCAGACGCTTAGCGCGCTCGATGGTCATCTCCGACACTCTCTTATGGCGCTCAGGAAGCTCATCGAAGGTGGAATAGATAACCTCAACATTATCTCCCTCCAGTGCCTCCTTGATATCCGTAACCTCCTCTGGACGCTCATCTATAAGAAGAATCATCAAATGCATTTCCTTATGGTTCTTAAGGATGGAATTGGCAATCTGCTTAAGCAGTGTGGTCTTACCTGCCTTAGGCTGGGACACAATCATACCTCTCTGCCCCTTACCGATAGGGCTGATTAAATCCACGATGCGCATGGCAACGCTGCTGCCCGGAAGTTCAAGGTGAATTCTGTTGTCCGGGAATATCGGTGTCAGCTTCTCAAATGCTTTTCTTCTGGCTATTTCCGATACCTGAAGTCCGTTGACAGTCTTTATGTACAATAACGCGCTGAACTTCTCGCCCTGACTCTTAATTCTCTTGCAACCGTGAATAATGTCACCCGTCTTAAGTCCGAATCTCTTAATCTGAGGAGGAGATACATATACATCGTTCTCACCCGGCAGGAAATTCTCACAGCGGATAAAACCGTAACCCTCCTGCAGTACCTCAAGTATGCCATTCGCCTCTCCCGACTTGTCCACCATCTCCGGGTCATAATCCTGTCTGTATGGGTCAGCCGGTACCGGTGGTCTTACCGTATTCTCCTCTTCTTTTCTCTCAGGTAAGCCCTCTTTCTTCTCAGTTGTACTATTCTTCCGCTCAGTTGTACTCTCTTTGCGCTCAGTTGTACTTTCCTTCCGTTCAGTTGTACTCTCTTTGTGCTCAGTTGTACTTTCCTTCTGCTCAGATGTAACGTCCTTCGCAGCCGCATTACTCTCCTGCTCGGCAAGCTTAGCTAAAATGTCCACAAGCTCTGCCTTCTTCAACGTGCTGTAATGCTTAATCTGCTTATCTTTGGCAATGTCTCTTAAAACAGCAAGAGGCAGCGTTTCTAACTTCTCTCTCATATAACTCTCCTTCTAAACAGCTTTGTTATGTAATTAATTGTCTGGTAATTAACTGGGAAATCTATCGACTTGGTAGAAAACATATTGTATCTAAAAGATAAGTTTATTATATACTAGGCATTTTAAGGTGTAAAGTATTTTTTAACAGTTTTTCACTAATAATTATTCCAAAAAAGTATATTCTGTGTTACTATAAATAGTAAAAGAATATATAATATGGCGTAATATGCCGTACACGGAGGAAAACAGTATGACCAACAGTGAAAAAGCATTACAGCTTCACGAAGAGTGGAAGGGAAAATTAGAAACCACACCTAAGTGCAGAATTGCAAGCCGCGAGGATTTAGCGCTTGCATACACTCCAGGCGTTGCAGAGCCTTGTAAGGTTATTGCAAAGGACAAGGAGGCTGCCTATAAGTATACAATCAAATCCAATACCGTAGCCGTTGTTTCTGACGGAAGTGCAGTTCTTGGTCTCGGCAATATCGGAGCCTACGCCGCTATGCCGGTCATGGAGGGAAAGGCTGTATTATTCAAGGAATTTGGCGGTGTCAATGCCGTTCCAATCTGTCTTGATACACAGGATACGGAAGAGATTATCAAAACAGTAGTTAATATTGCTCCTGCTTTCGGTGGAATCAATTTAGAGGATATTTCTGCCCCAAGATGTTTTGAAATTGAAGAACGTCTTAAGAAGCTTCTTGACATTCCTGTATTCCATGACGACCAGCATGGTACTGCAATCGTAGTTCTTGCAGGTATAATCAATGCTCTCAAGGTTACAGGCAAGACCAAGGAAGCATGTCAGGTAGTAGTCAATGGTGCCGGCTCTGCCGGAATCGCCATTACCAAGCTTCTTCTCACCTACGGTTTTAAGAATGTCATCTTATGTGACAAGGTAGGTATGCTTTCATCCGATACTGAAGGACTGAACTGGATGCAGCAGGAGATGGTTAAGGTAACCAATCTTGAAAAGCGCCATGGCTCCCTTGCCGATGCCCTTAAGGGCGCGGATATTTTTGTGGGAGTATCCGCACCTAATATAGTAACTCCTGAGATGGTATCCTCTATGAATAAGGATGCAATTCTCTTTGCAATGGCTAATCCTGTTCCTGAAATCATGCCTGATGTTGCCAAGGCTGCCGGAGCCAAGGTTGTTGGAACGGGCAGAAGTGATTTTCCTAACCAGGTCAACAATGTTGTGGCTTTCCCGGGAATTTTCAAGGGAGCTCTTGAAGGCCGCGCCACACAGATTACAGAGGAAATGAAGCTTGCAGCAGCATATGCTATCGCAGGTCTTGTAGCCGATGAGGATATCAACGAGAACAATATTCTTCCGGAGGCTTTTGACCCACGTGTTGCCGAGGTTGTAAGTCAGGCTGTAAAGGATCACATCCACTAAATGAAATACACGAATAAATATTTTTATTCACTTAACCAATATTACAGAGAGCGTTTCGGCGGCAAGGTGTACAAGCTTTCCTTGAATGGCGGCATGACCTGCCCCAATCGTGACGGAACTCTTGGAAATCGTGGTTGCATTTTCTGCAGTCAGGGAGGCTCTGGGGATTTTGCAGGAAAAGCAATGATTTATTCGGATGTACTTAATCGGTACATACCGGATATTTCCATGCAGCTTGCATATGCTAAGGAGCTCGTTTGGTCCAAGCTAAGATCATCCGATTTTGCAGGATACATTGCATACTTTCAGGCCTATACCAACACCTATGCAGATGTTTCCTATTTAGAACAGCTTTTTTCGCAGGTTTTAGTGCAAAATGATATTCTCGGTCTTTCAGTAGGAACCAGACCGGACTGTTTGGAACAGCCCAAGATTGACCTCCTTGCCCGACTCAACAGTAGCAAACCAGTCTATGTTGAACTTGGCTTGCAGACAATCCACGAGCGCACTGCACAATTCATACGGCGCGGTTATGAACTGACTGTCTTCGAGGATACAGTTACACGCCTTAAGGCTGCCGGACTTCCTGTTATAGTTCATGTTATACTTGGACTTCCCGGTGAAAGTCATGAGGATATGCTTGCAACCTGCGATTATCTGGCAGCCCTCGGCATTGACGGCATCAAGCTGCAGCTTCTTCATATCCTGCGCAGCACCGACCTTGCCGACTGGTATGAAACACACGCAGTCAAGCACGACATGGCTGCTGAATACCACATTATGAGTCTTGACGAATACGCATCTCTTGTGGTATCAATAATAGAGCGATTACCCTCCGACATGGTAATCCACCGCATCACAGGTGATGGACCTAAGCGTCTGTTAATTGCTCCTATTTGGAGCACAGATAAAAAGAATGTACTCAACACTATTATGAAAGAATTCGCCATGAGAAACACATGGCAGGGTAAAAAAGCAAAAGAACTGCTTGCTTTCCCGTACAGAAATGAGGAAATATATGGCAACGGACACAACGACATTATATAAGTTAATTATTCTCTATATGCTTGACCGTGTGAACTCTCCTATGACCAATGCTCAGATTTCACAGTTCATACTTGAGAAGGGCTACACCAATTATTTTACCCTTCAGGAAGTACTGAGCACCTTGATTGCCGATGGTTTTATAGCTGAGGACAGCTACCACAGCAGCACACATTACAGCATTACGGATTCAGGGCGTGAGACAATTAATTTTTTCCGGTATAAGATTTCCTCCTCAATTATCTCTGATATCAATCTTTTCTTAAGTGAGAATAAATACGAGTTAAAGGAAGCAGTCAATAATATATCAGAGTACTATAAGGCCACCAACGGAGACTATGCTGTTCACTGCCAGGTGAAGGAAAACGGTTACCCGATTATCGACCTCACCATCACCGTGCCGGATGAGCAGCAGGCTGATGCAATGTGCGGCAAGTGGAAGGATGCAAGTCCTGATATATACGAATACATTATGACGCATCTTCTATAAATCTGTGTCCGAAATCTATAAAGCAAAACGGAGCCCTGCATCACTGCATGGCTCCGTTTATTACTTCCCATATTTCATCCCGGCCCTGCTTAGTCTCAGCAGAAAACGGAATCAATATCTCATCTTTTTCCATACCAAGTGTATCACGCACAAGCTTAATCTGACGCGGAAGCTGACTGCGGTTGAGCTTGTCCGATTTGGTTGCAATCACAACAGGAGAAAATCCCTGATACTTAATCCAGTCATACATGTTCACATCATTCTGCGACGGCTCGTGACGAATATCCACTAACAGAAACACCTGCTTAAGCATCTTGGAGGTGTGAAGGTAACGCTCAATCATTTTTCCCCACTTTTCCCGGGTTTCCATAGAAGTCCTGGCATATCCGTAGCCCGGCAAATCCACAAGGTACAATTCTTTATTTATATTATAAAAATTGATGGTCTGGGTCTTTCCCGGTTCCGAGGATGTTCTTGCAAAGCTCTTGCGGTTAACCAGTGCATTAATCATGGAGGATTTGCCCACATTGGATTTTCCGGCAAAGGCGAACTCCGGCAGCACATTCTCCGGAAGCCTGCTTGTGATGCCGCAGACTGTCTCAAGGCTCAGTGATTTGATAATCATTGCTCTCTCCTTTCCTGCTCAAATGCTTCTTTTATAACCTGTTCCATGCTGTCAACATATACAATCTCAAGTCCCTGAATGATTTCCGCATCAAGTTCCTGTACATCCGATACGTTCTTCGCCGGCACAAGTACCTTTATGATGCCATACTGCTTCGCTGCAAGGAGCTTTTCCTTAAGTCCGCCTATTGGAAGCACATTTCCCCGCAGGGTAACCTCTCCCGTCATTGCCAGCCTGGCATGAACCGGAATCCTGCTCACTGCTGACAGAAGTGCCGTAGCCATTGTGATACCGGCAGAAGGTCCGTCCTTAGGCACTGCGCCTTCAGGAATGTGTATATGTATATCATTTTTCTCAAAAAATTCTCCGGTTACACCATAAGCTGATGCCACAGAACGCACGTAGGTCAACGCAATCCTTGCTGATTCCTTCATCACGTCGCCCAGATTGCCGGTAAGAATCATCTCTCCCTTGCCCGGCATGGTATTGACCTCTATAGTCAGAGTGTCACCGCCGACACTGGTCCACGCAAGTCCTGTAACGACACCGACCTGTGGCTTTGCATCAGCCTTATCATCCTTGTACTTTGGTCTTCCCAGAAACTTTTCAAGATTTCCCGCCGTCACCTTGACTGTTTTTCCCTGTTCAAGCTCACCTGTAAGAAGCTTCTTGGCGGTAACACGGCATATGCTTCCTATACTGCGTTCAAGGTTTCTGACTCCCGCTTCCTTGGTGTAGCCATGTATGAGTGCAGTGAGAGCACTTTTGTGAATTGACAGTTCCTTGCGGGTCAGGCCATTCCTCTCAAGCTCCTTAGCTACTAAATGCTCTTCTGCAATATGGAGCTTCTCATTTTCTGTATAGCTTGCAAGCTCTATAATTTCCATACGGTCATACAGCGGCTTCGGAATTCTGGATGCATCATTAGCCGTGGCAATGAACAACACCTGCGATAAATCAACCGGCACTTCCAGATAGTGGTCAACAAAACGTGCATTCTGAGCAGTGTCAAGAATCTCGAGAAGTGCTGATGCCGTATCTCCCCTACTGTCCGTTCCCGTCTTGTCTATCTCGTCTAACAACATCAGCGGATTCTTCACCCCTGCATTCTTAAGTGCCTCTGCAATACGTCCCGGCATAGCCCCCACATAGGTGCGTCTGTGTCCGCGTATCTCAGCCTCATCCCGTACTCCTCCGAGGCATATCCTGACATATTTTTTCTCAAGAGCCTTGGCAACCGATGCAGCAATGGATGTCTTTCCTGTGCCCGGAGGCCCCACAAGGCATATTACCGTGGAATCAGAATTGCCCTTAAGTTGTCTTACGGCAAGGAATTCAAGGATACGCTCCTTGACCTTGGTAAGACCATAGTGGTCTTTATTCAGGATTCTTTCTGCATTCTTTATATTATTGTTGTCGACGGACATATTGTCCCACGGCATGTCAAGGAGGGTTTCAATATAGCTGCGAATGACATTGGCTTCCGCCGAACTCGACGGCATATTCTGATAGCGTTTAATTTCCTTGCGCAGCTTATTTTTTATCTCTTCGGATGCGTTGAGCTGTTCTGTTCTCGCCATGAATTCATCCGTCTCACTGATACTGTCTTCGCCTAATTCCTCGCGAATCATGCGCATCTGCTCCCGAAGCACATACTCCTTCTGGTTCTTGTCAATTTCTGTGCGCACCTCTTCCATGAAGCTTCTGCGTATTTTGGCAATTTCGACTTCACGATTCACAGCGTCCATCATCATCTGATAACGCTCATGCAGGTCGTCACATTCTAACAATTCCATTTTACGCTCATTCTCCATCGGAAGCTCTGCTGCCACACGGTAGATAAGCTCTGTCAGGTCATCAAGTCCTGCTATTCTGGCCATAGCCTCCTTGTTGACCTTAGGTGTGACTTCTGCATATCTTCTTACTGCCTCCTTAAGATTGCGCGCAAGCGCTGCCCTGGTAATATCATCAAGCTCATTTTCATCACTATCAATTTCAATATTTGACAGCACAAGCTGTCCGTCATGGTTATATGACAGCACTCTGCCTCTGGCTGCGCCGCGAACCATGACTCTTATAACATTTCCCGGCAGTTTCATAATCTGCTTGATTTCTGACAAGGTTCCTATCTCCCGCAGATTATCAGGTGTACTGTCCGGTTCTTCACCTGCTGTCTTCTGGCCTGTGATAAAAATCTTCTGACCATGCAGCATTGCATATTCCACTGTCCCCACTAAATTTTTTCTGCTTATATCAAAATGAATGACCATATATGGCAATATGGTCATTCCCTTTAGTGCAATGACAGGTACATTCTTCATTACTTCATTCATGCAATTTCCCCGTTGTTGTTTTTCTTAATCTGGTGATCCACTACCTTCTTCGAAGGAATAATATCCGTTCTGTACTCAATCACAGGCGGCTTGCCTTCCTCCACTGTGTCTTTTGTAATTGTACAGCAGGCAATAGTATCATCCGACGGAATCTCATACATCACATCCATCATAAGCTTTTCCATGATGGAGCGAAGTCCCCTTGCTCCCGTCTTGCGCTCAAAGCTCTTCTTAGCAATGGCCTCTACTGCCTCATCCGTAATCTTTAAGTCTACCTCATCATAACGGAACAACTTCCTGTACTGCTTAACAAGAGCATTCTTAGGCTCCGTGAGTATTCTCACCAGCGCACTCTCATCAAGTAAATCCAGCGATACCGTAATCGGAACACGTCCTACGAACTCTGGAATAAGTCCGAATTTGACAAGATCCTGAGGAAGAACCTGTTTAAGAAGCTCGCCCACATTCTTATCATTTTTCTCAACAAGCTCCGCGCCAAAACCAATTGAAGACTGGCACATTCTGGAATCAATAATCTTCTCTAAACCGTCAAAAGCACCTCCGCATATAAAGAGGATATTCGTTGTATCAATCGGAATAAGCTCCTGCTGCGGATGCTTACGTCCTCCCTGTGGCGGAACGGACGCAAGGGTTCCCTCCAATATCTTAAGAAGTGCCTGTTGAACGCCCTCACCCGATACATCCCTGGTTATGGATACATTCTCTGACTTCTTGGTTATCTTATCTATCTCGTCGATATAGACGATGCCATGCTCTGCTCTCTCCACATCATAGTCAGCGGCCTGAATAAGCTTGAGCAGGATATTCTCTACATCCTCACCCACATATCCGGCCTCAGTCAGTGTTGTGGCATCTGCGATGGCAAATGGCACATTCAAAAGCTTGGCAAGAGTCTGGGCAAGAAAGGTCTTACCTGAACCCGTAGGGCCTAACATAAGTATATTGCTCTTCTGAAGCTCCACACCATCATCCATATCATCATTGGACATTATTCTCTTGTAATGATTGTAGACTGCCACAGAAAGAACCTTCTTGGCTTCGTCCTGTCCAATAACATATTCATCAAGAAATTCCTTGATTTCCTTCGGCTTTAAAAGATTAATTCCCTCAAAACCATTCTCTGCACCTCCCGGCGCATCAGTCTCCTCATTGACGATTTCCGCGCACACATTGATGCACTCGTCACATATATATACCCCATTACCCGGACCTGCAATCAATCTTCTGACTGCATCCTGAGGCTTTCCGCAGAAGGAACATCTAAGCCTTCCGTCATCCTTACGTCCTGCCACCTCTTACCTCCTAATTGCGTCGTTATGCCGGCATCATAATGATATGTGGAAGGAGAATCCCCCTTCCACACCATTTTCGTCATAAATCTACTGTACTTTTTCTATAACGGAATCTATAAGTCCGTACTCAACAGCCTCCTGAGCCGTCATCCAGTTATCTCTGTCTGTATCCTTGACAAGGTCTTCATATGACTTGCCCGTATTCTCTGCAAGAATGCGGTTCATACGTTCCTTGGTCTTAAGAATATGTCTTGCTGCAATTTCAATCTCCGTAGCCTGTCCCTGTGCTCCGCCAAGTGGCTGGTGAATAAGAATCTCCGCATTAGGAAGAGCCTTTCTCTTACCCTTAGCTCCACCGGCAAGAAGGAATGCACCCATGCTGGCTGCCATGCCTACACATATTGTTGATACGTCGCACTTAATGTACTGCATTGTATCATATATTGCCATACCTGCAGAAATAGAACCACCCGGGCTGTTAATATACAAACTGATATCCTTGGATGGGTCCTCTGACTCCAGGAAAAGAAGCTGTGCAACGACCAGATTAGCCGAAACATCATTAACCTCTTCGCCAAGGAAAATAATTCTCTCCTTCAACAGTCTGGAATAGATATCAAAAGACCGCTCTCCCCTGCTTGTCTGCTCAATTACTACCGGTACTAAACTCATACTGTGTTCCTCCCAAAAACTTAATATAAATAACTATTATTTCTCAACTGCTTCTGCAGCAATAAGCTTAACTGCCTTCTGAACTGCCAGGTCATCCTTAACCTGTTCTCTCTCTTTGTCAGTCATCATATCCTTAAGCTCATCCTCTGACATCTTATACATGGAAGCCATATTCTTAATCTCTTCATCAACTTCCTCGTCAGATACGGTGAAGCCCTCTGCCTTGGCAATGGCATCAAGAACAAGACCGTTCTTAATTCTCTTCTCAGCTTCCGGATAAATGCTCTCGATGAACTTGTCAAGCTCCATACCCATCATCTTAACATACTGCTCAAGGCTGATACCCTGCTGTCTTAAGCTTCTGTCATAGCCGTCTGCAAGCTGATATGCCTGTGCCTTAATCATAGCCTGTGGAATCTCCATTGAAGCGTTGGCAACTGCTGCCTCGATAGCCTCATTCTCCTTCTGTGTCTCAGCTTCCTTAGCCTTCTTCTTCTCAAGTGTTGCCTTAAGGTCTGCCTTGTATTCATCAACAGTGGAGAACTCTGAAATATCCTGTACAAGCTCGTCATTAAGCTCAGGAAGCTCCCTGCTCTTAATTTCCTTAACTGTTACCTTAAATGTAGCAGGCTTTCCTGCAAGCTCCGGTGCATGGTACTCAGCAGGGAATGTAACATTAACCTCTGTCTCCTCGCCAATGTTCTTGCCGATTAACTGCTCCTCAAAGGTATCAATGAATGAATGGGAGCCGATTGTAAGAGGATAATTCTCTCCCTTGCCGCCTTCAAAAGCAACTCCGTCCACAAAGCCCTCGAAGTCAATTACTGTATCGTCCTTATCCTGAACAGGTCTGTCCTCAACAGTAATAATTCTTGCATTCTGCTCCTGAACCTTCTTAATCTCTGCTTCAACGTCCTCGTCGGTAACCTCAGCGCTTACCTTGGCAATCTCAACACCCTTGTAGGTTCCCAGAGTAACCTCAGGACGAACCGCAACTGTTGCAGTAAAGATAAAATTCTTACCCTCTTCAATCTGGGTAACATCAATCTCAGGCTGTGATACAATATCAAGACCACTCTCAACTGCTGCCTTCTGGTATGCATCAGGAATGATTGCATTGGCTGCATCCTCGTAGAAAATGCCTGCGCCATACATCTTTTCAATCATCTTCTTAGGAACTTTGCCCTTACGGAAACCAGGAACGCTTATCTTGTTCTTATTCTTTTCATAAGCTGCATCCATTCCCTTAGCGAATTCCGCTGCATCTACCTCGATGGTCAGCTTAACCATGTTCTTTTCTAACTTGTCTACTGTAAAGCTCATTTAAAAAATCCTCCTTAAACTATTAACACGTATGTCAATCAATTATCCATTATATCATAGGAATTTCACAAAATCCAGCATAATTTTAAACTTATACCACTTTTTTGTAGTAATTTTTGCCGGAAAATGCTATTCTTATAGCAGAAAATAAAACTAAGGAAGTGAACAGTCCCCTATGTCAGACGCAATACTCGAAGTCAAAGACCTTAAAAAGGCATATTTAAAGCGCATTATCCTTGATAAAGTCAGTTTTTCCGTATCCCGGGGAGAGATTGTGGGAATCGTCGGAGCCAACGGCTGCGGCAAATCAACTCTTCTTCGTATTCTCTCCGGTGCCGACAAGCCCTCCTCCGGCACAATAGAATATTCCGGTCAGAACCCGTTTAAAAACAAAAACCTTTTTACCCGGTACGTGGGATACATACCTCAGGATAATCCATTATTTGACAATCTTACCGTCATTGATAATCTCAAGCTGTGGTACTGTGACAATACCTCGGGTATTGAACAGGTAATGAATCAGTTCGGACTTACACCTTACGCCGGATATACAGTTCGCAAGCTTTCCGGAGGAATGAAAAAACGTCTGTCCATAGCCTGTTCAATTGCCAATAATCCCCCGGTTCTGATTCTTGATGAACCCGGAGCATCATTAGATATTGTATGCAAATCCGATATATGCCGCTACTTTTTAGAGTACCGCGAAAAAGGCGGAACTGTGATTATCACCAGCCATGAGGAAAACGAGCTTTCACTCTGTGACAGAATGCTTCTTATAGAAGATACTGCCATAAGAGAAATCGAGCCTTCCACCGGTGACAAACTGATGAAGCTCATATCCAAGGAGGATTTTCATGCTTAGGCACCTTATTTATTTTAAACTGCAGTTAAAATCAGCCTTGCTGTGCATTCCAAAGCTCATTGCCGGAACGCTGCTGTTCTCCTGTATAGCAGTGCTTATCGGATATGCCGGTTCAAAAACCCTATACCACAATGACAGCCTTTTTTACTTCCGTGTTGCCGCCGTCCTTCCCGAAAATGACCCCCTTGTAAATATCGGCTTTAATATGCTTACGGGTATGGACAGCCTCAAGGATTATTGTGAGTTTATCCGCACCGACGAGGACAATGCGAAAAAGCTTTTGGAACGCGGTGAGGTATACGGTATCGTATATATCCCCCAAGGCTTTGTAGAGGATATCATGAACGGAAAAAACACTCCTGCGCAAATTCTTCTGTCCGGCAGCTCAGGTATTGAAACCGCTCTTTTCCGCTCCGTATTAAATGCAGGTTCCAACACATTGGCCTACGTCCAGTCCGGCATCTATGCCCTGTACGACACCTACAGCCGGTTCGGAGTGAGTTCACTCATAACTGATGCCTCCGATAGACTCAATAATGAATACCTGCATTTTACGTTGCAGCGTGGTGACATCTTTAAGATAGAGACCGTAAGCTCCACCGGAAGCCTTTCGCTGCCTCAGTTCTTTGTATGTGCCGGAATTGCCGTTATAATGCTGTTTCTTGGATTTACACTGGGTGGCTACGCAATGCAGGAGAGCACACAGCTTAACCTGATGCTTAAGCGCAGCGGTATATCATACATCTTTACGGCTGTATGTAAGACAATTATAATAACTCTTTTCTATACTGTATTATTTATCGGACTTTCAGCCGTTGGCAAAGCAATCACCGGAACACTTCCGGAAGAATCCGGCGCCATTGCTTCTTCGCTTCTGTTTGATATGTCTGCAAAGAACATAGCACTTCTTGCACTCTGCGCTGCCCTGTCGGTGTCATATATTTTCGTGGTTTTTGACATCGCCGGAAGCGGATTATACGGAATGCTGCTTCTGTTTCTTATGAATGTACTTATGTTGTTTGGCTCCGGCTGCATCATTCCGAGCGCGTACCTTCCGAAAGCTGCCGCAAAAATAGGGACACTGCTTCCGACTGCATACCTTAAGCATTGTCTTACCGCTCTGTTTACCAACAAAATTCACATTACAGCCGTTGCTGCCATATCGGCCTATATTATTTTATTTACTGTGATATCCGGGCTTTGCAGAAGGTATCGCGCCGCATCAGTATAAGGAGAAATGGAGATTAGTATGAATCACAAATCATTTTTTACATGGACATTCCTGCTGTGCAAACATATACTTAAGCTTCCCATAATTCCCTTAATGTTGCTTCTTATTCCTGCATTTACGCTAATTGTACAGGCTCTTCCAAAGGAAAGCACAGATTCAGGTGTCACAATCGGAGTGTATTTTGAAAGTGATGATGAGCTTTCCTGCGGAATGAGGAATAAGCTTCTTGTCAATGATACGGCCTTTTCTTTTATAAGCTATGACAACAGTGACTCACTTATTAATGACGTTCTGCTTGGTAAACTGGAATGCGGATATGTATTTGACTCTGAATTTTCCCCAAAAATCCAGAAAGGAAAATATGATGAAGCGATAATGGTAATCCAGTCGCCTTCCACTTTATTTCGCAGTGCTTCAAACGAAATCGTCTTTTCATCCCTGATACAGCTTAGCGGTTACGATATTCTGGGCAAATATGTTGACATTGAGGAGATTCCCGTCTCGCAGCGTGAAGAGGCAAA
>CAMAKT010000036.1 GCA_945836135.1 uncultured Clostridia bacterium
TCAGTGATATATTCGAGTTTCGCAATTACCTAGCCTATATATCTATAAAGAGTATTTCCATGGAAAGCCTACTCTAGTCTGCTTTTTTCACTTTTATGGTCTTGAGGATGTTCTCCTCCTGGTTTTCTACATGGAGCTTGATTGCTGCGGTAGCTGCCTCAACATCCCCCTTCTCCATGGCATCGATGATTCTGTTATGCTCATTTATGAGATGTTCATGAGCACTCTTGTCCTTAATGTATTCAAGTCTGTAGCGGTACATCTGCTCCCTCAGATTGTTAATCATCTGGATAAGACGTTTATTGCCCGTAGCCATGTAGATTATCTCATGGAATGCCACGTCTGCCTCAGCAATCTTGATGAGGTCATCACCTTCCGCGGCCTTGACAAATGCATCATTTGCCCCATGAAGCTCCTTGTATTCCTCCGGCTTCATATATTTCATAGCCAGCTCCACCGATAGCTTCTCCAATGCCGTCCGTACCTCCAGAACGTCCCGCAGATCCTTTTCGGTAATGTCTGCTACTTCCGCACCCTTGCGCGGAACCATAACAACCAGTCCCTCCAGCTCCAGCTTGCGGATTGCCTCACGTATAGGAGTACGACTCACGCCAAGCTTCTGCGCCAGCGATATTTCCATAAGACGCTCTCCCGGCTCAAGCTCCCCTTTTAAAATCGCGTGTCTGAGTGTATTGAATACAACATCGCGAAGCGGTAAATATTCGCTCATATTAACCTGAAAATCACTGTCCTTTAACATTTCGTCCTTTTCCTCCTTCTAGTTATCAAAACCACCCGCACAGCTTCGTGCCACGTAGGATGTCTTAACCCTGGCATCCTGTCTTAATATCCGGTTGCAGGTTTCTGCTTTCTGCTCGTCATCAAATATTCCGAACACTGTAGGCCCGCTGCCGCTCATAAGAGCATTGAGGGCACCGCATTCCTTCATCCTGTCCTTAATTCCTTCTATGTCGGGATATTCCTTAGCGGTTACACTCTCAAGAACATTCTCAAGCCTGTCCGCCACCCCGTATATATCCCCCTGCTCTATAGCCCCCAATATTCCGTCGATATCCGGATGCTTCGTATGCGAGTCAAGAACAAGATTCTCATACACAAACCTGGTTGACACGGAAAACGGAGGCTTCGCCACAACAAAATAACAGTCAGGAAAAGGCTTAAGCTTGGTAAGCTTCTCTCCTATTCCCTCGGCAAGTACCGTTCCGCCCATAAGGCAGTAGGGAATATCAGCTCCCAGCTTTACACCTCGCGCCATAAGCTCCTCAAGGCTCAACCCCAGTTCAAACATTTTGTTCATACCATAGAGCACAGCCGCTGCATCCGCACTTCCACCTGCCATTCCGGCGGCTACCGGAATAAATTTATACAAATCAATATATACAGCACTATCTATGTCAAACTCATCAATCAGTAACCTGGCCGCCTTGCATGCAAGATTGCTTCCGTCAGTGGGAAGAAAAGCCAGATTGGTTCTCATAGTTATACCCCTTCCGGCGTTCTTCTTAATGCATATCTTGTCAAACAAATCTATATTCTGCATAACCATCTTAACATCATGGTATCCGTCTTCTCTGCGTCGCAACACATCAAGCCCCAGATTAACCTTGGCGTAGGCACGCATTTTAATTTCGTCCATTATATTCTCCTTCAAATTTTTCACTCATTCCATTATTATGTGTACTGTATTTTGAATTTTGTATACAGTATTTTTCATTAATTATATACAAATACCCCGGACAAATCAACTATATATATTAATTCGTTTAAGTTTTTTACTATGCTGCCGATATATATTATGAAAGAAATTATTTTATTCCAAGGAAGGAAGGATGGATTATTATGAGCGTAAATGGAATTACACAGAACAATTATGACACCAAGGTTTACAACACCTCACAGACTGCAAAGAAAACGGACAAGGCTGACGTAGCTTCCAAATCCTCTTCCGCTTCATTTTCTGATGAAGCAGCAGTATATGAGGCCTCCAATACCACAGCAAAGCAGAAGAGCAATGCTGCAATCGTTGCACAGATGAAGAAAGATCTGTCGGACCGCACCTTGCAGCTTAAATCACTTGTTGCAGATATGTTCCTAAAGCAGGGACAGACCTTCGCCTCCTCAGAGGATATGATTAAGGCTCTTGCCAACGGCGAACTCAAGGTCGACTCCGCCACAGCAGCACAAGCCAAGGAGGATATTTCCGAGGACGGCTACTGGGGCGTTAAGCAGACATCTGACCGTATTTTTGATTTTGCAATGGCTCTTTCCGGCGGTGATGAAGACAAGATGCAGGATATGTTAGCCGCATTTAAGAAAGGCTACGAACAGGCTACCGGTGCATGGGGCAAGGAACTTCCTTCCCTCTGCAAGGACACCTACGATGCCGTTGAAAAGAAATTTGACGATTATTTTAACAAAGACGAGTGAACTCAAATACCGTAAGGGTATTTCCATATTCGTCACAGAAGGCTGCCGTAATGACGATACTGTCGTTATGGTGGCTTTCTTTTATGTAGGGATATATCAGGCTGTCAGCCTTAACCTGCTTTTTAAATTCGGCGCGAAGCTGTATGCAGTCCCCGCCATCAGCATTTGTAAGGCTCATTGCCAGCTCAGTCAGGCGTACATTGTTGGCATGGCCGTTGGTATCAATAAGATATGAATTAACCCTGCAAGGCTTAAGTGCCATCACATCATCGGGCACAATAATTCGTCTTGACCTTACGGACATAGGAATTTTATCTCCAAAATCCTCCGGCAGCCATCCTTCCTGTGTACCTTCCTCACCCTCATTCTGTGCTCCCCTGCCCGGAATATCTTTCGGCTCCACAGGCTCCTGCTTATAAACGTCCATATACACCCACATGGTATCGCCTGTTGCAAGACATTCACCGCTTCCGTCATACATGGCAATGCTCTTGCGGGCAAGGGATGCCTGCATATCATAAATGCAGGTGCGCATCACAACCTCCTCACCCACAATGGGCATCCTGTGTGCTTCAATCTGCCATGACAAAAGATACCATGTGCAGTGGGTCCTTTCCGTGTATTTAAGACCATATCCCCGGTCAATTGCATGGTTGTAGCCACAGTCCTGAAACAGCCTTAACAGCCCGTTCATTGAAAGCCTTCCGCTCCTGTCCGTTTCACTGAAACGGATTCTGCATGGCATCTCGTACATCAGACCTGACCCCTTTCATCTTCCCAGAACTTTTTAAGTAGGAGCTTGAAACGTCTCTCGTTAAAAGGCGGCTTGCGAAGTTCAAGTATTGTATCCTCTCCGAGGCTTCCCGTGGTTGCAAGCTCTTCTCCCGCATCAACATACTTCTCAAGATAGACATCCATGCGCTCCCACAGTTCCGGTACGGATAGTGTCTTACCCTGAGGGCATAACAGTGCATAATAATTGTCTGCCCCGCATATGCAGTCGTACTCCTTAAGCAGGGAATCATATATCAAATCCGTCTGTGCATAACCGCAGGTAGATATTATAATAAAGCGCTTGCCGCTCATGTCCCCACGTATTCCATGAAAGGGCTGTCCCACCACGGGAGCCTGTCCCTCGTATGTACACATCATGCTTAACATCCTGTCGGTAAATACCTTCATGGTACCCGGCATACCGAAAAAATACAGCGGATAACTCTCTATAATCACATCAGCGTCCATAATCTTCTGCTTGAGCATCGGGATGTCGTCATTCTTAATAACACACTCGCCCTCGGTGCGTCCCCAGCAGCTAAGGCATCCAAGGCATGGCGTAATCTTGCAGTCGCTTATATTGATTTCCTCAACTTCACATTCAGCCACCTTTTTTATACCCTCGACAAACTTATGCGCCACCCTGATGGTACAGCTCTTCTCCCTCCTTGGGCTTCCGTTTAAAACCAGAACCTTCATAATTAAATTGTCCTCCTCGACCCCGGCATCAATAGACTTTTGAACTTTTGACCCCGGCATCACACATTGTGTACATCTATCTCCTTATATCGCCCAATTCTGCGGTATTTCTCATAGCGCTCCATTATAAGCTTCTGCACCGGTTGATTCATCAGCTCACCTACTCTGCCCACAAGGGACATCTTAAGTGAACTCATGAAAGGCTCCACATCCCAGCCTTCCTCTCCGAAGTCCTGTGGCTCAGAAATAACTCTCTCCACAATATTAAGCTTATAAAGGTCATCCGCAAACATCTTGAGATGTTCCGCAGCCTCTGCCACTCTTGATGAATCCTTAAAAAGAATACTTGCACATGCTTCCGGTGAAACAACACTGTAGTAAGCATTCTCAAGCATCCACACATCATCTGCAACCGCCAGAGCCAACGCTCCGCCGCTTCCGCCCTCACCTGCCATAATTGAAATAACCGGGGTCTTAAGGGTCATAAGTTCATAAAGATTATCGGCAATGGCTTGTCCCGCTCCACGACGTTCCGCACCGGAACCGCAGCTCGCTCCCTGGGTATCCACAAAGCATATGACAGGACGGTGAAACTTTTCCGCCTCCTTCATAAGTCTCTGCGCCTTGCGGTAGCCTTCCGGAAGAACACAACCGAAGTTGTGGTATACTCTCTCATCCAGATTATGTCCCTTCTCAATTCCGATAACAGTCACCGGTATATCGCCTAACCAAGCCACACCACCCACGATTGCATGGTCATCGCCGAAGGTTCTGTCACCGTGCAGCTCCATAAAGCCTGTAAAAATTGATTGTATATAATCCCTTGCAGTCGGTCTGCCCGCCTTTCTGGCACACCGAATTTTTTCGTATGCATCCATATTTTACACTTTTCCTCCATGTCGGAGCTTTATGCGACGACACGCGAGGAAAAATTCGCGTAGGCGATTTTTCCTCTGCGATAAAAGCTATTTGCGGCTCCAACGCAAATAGCCTGTAAGAAAAATAAGCTATCGAGCTTATTTTTCTTACTTTTCCTCCATGTCCTGATATATTTATGTGATTGTCCGGCTCAGTTATGGATTATCTCCTTTAAGCGCGCAAACGCATTGGAGGCAAAGTTCTTATAATCCGTCTCGTGTCCTTTTAAATGCAGCTCATGAAATCTCATTCGCGGCATATCACTTTCATTGTCCGAACTGTGGATTTTTAACATTGCGCCGATGTAATCCCTCTGGTCATTTCTGCGCACAATATCATCGAGGAATCCGTTTTCAAGCTGGAACTCTGCACTCTGGAACCCAGCCGGAAGGGTCTCTCCCGTAACCTGTTCAATAACGCGCTTGCCTGCAAATCCCACCAGTGCTCCCGGTTCTCCTATAATGACATCCCCAAGCATTGCAAAGCTGGCAGTCACCCCTCCGGTTGTTGGGTCGGTAACACACACCATATAGAAAAGACCTGCATCGTTGTGTAATTTGATTGCCCCGGATACCTTTGCCATCTGCATGAGGGACAGCATACCTTCCTGCATTCTGGCTCCGCCCGACGCAGCATAGCCAACCACCGGAAGGCCATGCTCTATTGCGTATTCAAACAGTGCCGCAATCTTGTCACCTACAATCGTTCCCATGGAACCCATCATGAACTTAGGCTCCATAACATATATACAACACTCCGTTCCCTTAATCTTAGCGGTTCCGCATATAACACCCTCGTTCTCATGGCTGGTGTCCCGCGCCTTTGTGCTCTTCTCCTCATACTCGGGAAAGTCAATAGGATTTCCTGTTACGACTTCCTGCCACAGTTCCTTAAAGCTTCCGTCATCCGTAATAAGTTCAACCCTGGCTCTTGCAGGTATCTTATTGTACTTACCACATTTCGGACAGACAAAATAGTTTTTAGCAAGGGCTCCCTGAACAATAGGTTCCTTGCATTTTTCACATGTAACTTCCTTCGTTGATGCAAGATATTCCTCTATAACCAAGTCAGATTCTCCTTTCGCACTCTTTTACTTACCTGAAATCAGAACATGCTCCACCTCAATGTACGGCACAACCATGGTTCCGTCACAGAGCACCTCCTTAGAGAGCGTTGTCACATTCTGCATCATATCGGCAAGATTAAAGTTAATCATGGTCTCAGTCACGGCTCCCTTAATCTGCCCGTCCTCCACATAGAAGCTGTTCTTGGCAACACCGGAGAGTTCACCGTTTCCGGATGGTGTACCGCAGGAAACTGCACCCACAATAAGGCCTCTCTTCATGTTCTTAACCATATCGGAAAAAGCGGTATCTCCGCCCTCAATCACAATGTCAAATCCGGAGTTCTTTGCGCGTTCCACTTTACACTTATTGGCAGCGTAAAGTGATGTCATGTAGCTCTTCAGAACACCATTCTCGATAATCGTATAGTCCTCAGAACGGAAACCGTCATCTGTATGAACCTCATGATTGACAATTCTCTCATCCCATGGCTTAAAGGCTATTGTCAGTTTATCGGCGGCTACCTTTTCTCCTACCTTTCCCAGCCACAGACCTGTTCCGTCAAGTACAACAGACTCCCCAACAAAATTGGAAAGAGCATAATATATCATCTGGACTGAACAAGCAGGTGTGAAGATAACATTACCTTCAAACTTACCTTCAACAGAAATAGGATTCAGGGAATCCTCAGCATCCTGTAAATCCTTTTCAATACTTCCAAGCTCAATAAATGGTGTGTCAAGATTGTCCGTAACCACCTGTGTTCCTGCTATGCCTGTTGAGTTTGTTCCGTCATTGCCGGCAAACTCGACAAATATCTCATAGTATCCGGAAGTCTTCTCATCTTGACTGCCGTTGGTATTGCGGTATATTGATTGTGCATTTACATGCTTTAATATAATCTGCATTACCAGAATCTTCGGGTGCTTCTTTGCTATATCATCGGAGAACTCCTTAGCGCGCTGCATAAGCTTATCCACATCCGGCTCCTTGACCCCAAGGTGGAACTGCGCCGGCTCCATTGCCGGAGCAATATCGAAAAATTCATCCTCTGAACCGGCCTCTGCCGACAGGAGCACATTATCAAGTGCTGTCTCCAGGGACTTGTCATCGAACTTGTTAAGGCTTGTGGTTCCGTGCTTCTTATCCTTAATAACCTCAATATTCACATGGTTATCAAATAGTGTACGAAAAAGGGTAAATTCTCCGTTCTCCATGGTGATTTCCCTGGTCTGTGTAAGGGCAACCGTGTACTGTGCCTTCATATCCCCTTTTTTTGCTATAAGGCTCTTTAACTTATCTGAAACTTCTATTATACCTGCCATAATTATCTGCCCCCTATCGTAATCTGACACCTGATTGCCGGTCCGCCCATGGATACTGCCATCCTCTGCTTCTTTCCACATGTACCTGCCGCCTGCCACTTGACCTCATTTGAAACCATGTCAACTGTCTTTAACATGTCAAAAGCTACACCCGATACCGTAGTATCAAGTATGGCTCTTCCAAGCTTACCGTGTTTAATCTCATAGCCCATGTTGATGCCGAACATGAACTCTCCGGTAAGATCTGCCTGACCATTGCCGGTGGACAACAGATAATATCCGTCGTCAACTGAAGCTATCATTTCTTCAAGGGTATCCTTACCCGGAAGTACAACTGTATTTCTCATACGAATAAGAGGTTCGTCCGAGAATGAATATCCTCTTGCATTTCCACATGGTGCCACACCGAAGCGGTCCGCGGTCTCACGGTTGTGCATATAGCCCTTAAGAATTCCATTCTCTACAAGAACTGCATCCTCTGCCTTGATTCCCTCATCATCAAGATATACCGGAAGCGGCGCCTGTTTACCTAATGCAGTATGAGCATAATCAACAATGCTCACAAGCTCAGATGCAACCTGCTTTCCAAGATTCGGTCCTGCCACGGAGCCGCCAATTACAAGGTCTGCTTCAACTGTATGTCCCACCGCCTCATGGGCAATCATTCCGGCAACATCGGGAGCCAGAATAACAGTCTTTACGCCTGCTTCAGCATACACACCCTCTGCCTTATCGCAAAGCTTCTTATACACATTGTCTATCTTCTCATACACAACAGATAAGTCCTTAAACCAGTCATCAGCATGTCCAAAGCCACCGATAACATCCATAAGTTCAAGAGGCTGTCCATCCTTAGACTCCATATTAAGCACAACATACATACAGCATCTTGGATATGCCACATGCCCATCAAAGGCATCCGAGGTACAGATAACCTTCTCCATGGTGTCCTCCCTGTACACTACAGTTCTGCTGGTGAGCTTTGGATACTTATCTACAATATACTTATCTACCTGCATACAGATATCCACAAGTTTCTTTTGCTCAAAATCAATAATGAATCTCTTAGACTCAGCCCATCCGCTTCTGTACGCTGACAGCGCAGGCTTCTCTTTCTGTGCATATTTGTGGAGATAATGTGCATTCTCCGTGGCAGCTTTAAGTACCATTTCTGCTGCCTCCGGCGTGTATTCTGCCATGGATGCAAAACCGCTTACACCATTCTTATATACCTTGGCACTGACACCGTTCTGCTCCGAGCGCTCATTTACCACAAGATTTCCCTGCTGTATAACGATTCTTCTTGCTCTGTTCTCCTGACCGCGCAGTACACTCTGCATACCGGTCTCGAACAAACTCTTTTTTCCCTTTAAGATATCCTCTAACATTTAATACCTCCACACTCCTTTTTTGTATTCAATAAAATACCCTACTGCAAGCTCTTAACTGTCTCTTCAAGGGTTGCCGTGTCGCACACGTTAAGTACCTTAACATCTGTGAGGGTTCTCTTCACAAGTCCTGACAGAGTGGTTCCTGCTCCCACCTCGATAAATGTATCCACTCCATTGGCTGCCATATCACGGATTATACTCTCCCAGCGAACACTGTTGGAAGCCTGCTTCGATATAGTATCAGTTATATTCTCTGTTCCCTCCGGATATACCTCTCCGGTAAGGTTCGCATACAATGTAAGCTGTGGCTCTGACACTGTCATTCCGTCAAGCGCCTCCTTGAGCGTCTTCGTGGCATCCGCCATGAATGGTGTATGGAATGCTCCGCTTACCGCAAGTTTAACAGCTCTTCCACCTGCTGCCTTAATGGCATCCACAAATGCATCTAACTCCTCCACTGCTCCCGCACAGGAAAGTTGTCCCGGACAGTTATAGTTGACCGGATATACATTCTCAAAACCTGAGCATACCTCCTCAACCTTGGCGTTATCAAGCTTAAGTGCAGCAACCATGGAACCCGGGTGCTTACCTGCACATTCCGCCATGGTTTTTCCTCTCAATGTTACAAGTCTGAATGCATCCTCGTCCGAGAGTACGCCGGTAAATGCAAGCGCCGGAATTTCTCCCAGTGAAAAGCCCGCTGCCATATCCGCCTTTACACCTGCTGCCTCAAGAGCCTTTGCACACGCAAGGTCTGTTAGAAAAAGGCATGGCTGTGTGTTCTCTGTCTGTGAAAGCTCCTCACCAGGTCCCTCAAAGCACATCTTAAGGCTGCCCGGTCTAAGCTCCTCGCCCATGTCAAACACTGCCTTTGCGGCAGCATTATTGTCATATAAATCCTTACCCATTCCGACGCTCTGAGCGCCCTGTCCTGCAAATAAAAATGCTATCTTTCCCATGTCTTGTCTCCTCTGTTTTATTTATTGATACACCGACTCCTTCGGTATGGCTGTAAAGACCATTGAGCCCTTGGCGCGGACTTCGCCATCCACAGTTACCTTAGCATCAAAATAAGTGAGCGTGCCGCCGCTCTTGGTCTTATTGACTGTAATATCAAGGGTATCCCCCGGCAGTACAGGCTTCACGAACTTGAACTGGTCTACCTTCAGAAGGACATATAGCATGTCCTCATTGACCCCGTCATCCTCTATGACCAGTGAGCATAGCTGTGCACAGCTTTCAATCACAAGCACTCCCGGCATAATAGGTACTTCCGGAAAATGTCCCATAAAATAAGGCTCATTTATACATACATTCTTGGTTCCTCTGGCGGATTCGCCGGGAACTAACTCTAACACTTTTTCAATCATCTGAAACGGCGGTCTCTGGCGAAGGCGCTTATTAACTTCCATTATGTTCATCATAGGCTCAATCCTCCGTCTAATACTATGGCCTGGCCTGTTATGTACTTACTGTCATCGCCGCACAGGAAGGATACAAGTCCTGCCACCTCATCAACATCCGCAAAACGTCCTAGCGGAACCTCCTTGATATATTCCTTCTTTTTGTCATCAGGAAGCTGCTCAACCATGTCCGTCATGACAAAGCCCGGACATACGGCGTTGACACGGATATTCTTTCTTGCAAGCTCCTTTGCCATGGTCTGTGTCATGGAATTGACCGCACCCTTGGTGGCACTGTACACCGACTGCCCTGCCAGTGCCATCTTGGAGCTTACCGATGACATATTCACAATTACGCCCGACTTCTGGCTGTACATCTTAAGTGCAGCCTGCTGGGCACAATAGAAATATCCCTTTATATTCAGATCAAGACACTTGTCAAGGTTCTCCTGGCTTAACATGAGAAGATACTCATCTCTGACTATGCCCGCATTGTTTACAAGCACATCTATACGTCCGTAGGTATCGGAGACCTGCTTGAACATTTCCTTAACCTGTTCAATGTCGGAGACATCAGCCTTAATGGCCATTGCCTCCCCGCCCTCTGCCTTAATCTGCTCTACTACCTGAGCCGCCTCTGCATCTGAACGGCTGTAATTGACAACCACGGTCATACCATCCTTCGCAAGACGAAGGGCGCATGCTCGTCCTATTCCCTTGGACGCGCCGGTTACAACTGCTACTTTATTCATATTAATCTCCATTCCGCAGACGCTTTAGCGGCCAAGACGTTAGCATTTTGTGCTAACGTCTGGAATCGCGAGCCGAATTTCAGATTCGGCTCTGCGATAAAGGCTATTTTGTGACGCCTGCGACACAAATAACCTGTACCTCTCTATTTTACACTCTCCTAATCAGCACTGCACAGTATGAACCGCCGATGCCGTAGGAGGTTACCAGCACATTCTTAAATGCGGCTGTATCCACATCTGACTGAACCATGGCCTTACCTGAAAGCTTGTATGCTCTGCCTGCAACCTTGTACTTATCGGATAACATCAGTGCTGCGTGTGTTGCCGAAAGTGCTGCCGAGGCTGCACGTCCCTCACCTGTCGTATCCTTAACGGTAAATACAGGAAGTGCAAAATCATCTCCGAATACCTTTCTGTATGCATCAAGCTCCAAGGTATCAATCTCCTTGTCTCCGTTGCCGAAGCCCACAATGGCATCAATGTCCTCAAGCTTCATGCCTGCATCTTCCGCAGCAAATCTTATTGCCTCACAGAGAGCATCCCCAGAACCTTCAAGCTGTCCAAAGGCAACTGCACTGTGGGCCATACCATAGCCTGCCACCTCTGCATAAGGCTTAGCTCCTCTTTCTTTCAGGCTGCTCTCACTTTCAAGCACAAGTGTGGTGCTTCCGTCGCCGAGAACATAGCCATCCATGCCGGAGTATGCTCTTCCAGTGTTAGCTGCCACCTTGCCAAGCTTCCCATAAAGTTCTGTCATAATATCACAATTCTCATCAGTACCGGTTGCAAGCACAATACTGTTCTTGCCCTGACGAAGCACCTCAACCGCATAGGCCACGCTGGCAAGTCCTGACTGCGCACCATTGGTAACTGTAGCGTTGTAGCCCTTGATTCCGGAGCAGATTGATAAATATCCGCCTGCCGCATTGTACACAGTGTTAGGGAAACGGAAAGCACTTCCTGCCGCATTACCGCCCTCAATCAAATCCTTCTGGAAGGTACATATAGTGGCAAGAGGACCTGCCGCCGTACCCACAACAATACCTATATCCTTAGCGTTATCATCATTTATCGTAAGGTCTGCGTCAAGTATGGCATTCATACCGGACACTGCCTGAAGCTGGCTGAATTTATCTAACTTTCTGTAAAATGCCATCTTAAGTCCACAAGAAGCATAGTCAGCGCTACCCACCTCAGAGGCCACGGAAGTGCTCTCCGGACATACCCCCGCATTGTACTTATCAACATAATTATCAATTCCGTTTCCGCAGGAGGATACAACGCCAAGTCCTGTAATGTATACCTTCTCCGGATTATCTATCACACTTACATTGCCTTCATTTTTACTGAAAACAATGCTTGCATTGTTGCCACCGAATGCAAAGGAATTGCTCATAACGGTTGTAAGCTCTTTGCTCTTTGCTTCGTTTGGACGGAAGTCAATCTTTCCTGCCTTTTCCTTAAGAGCTTCTATATCTTCGTCGGAATATCCTATTGTAGGAGGCACCATGTTCTCCGTCAGGGCTTTAACAGAAAATACGGCTTCGATGGCACCTGCCGCACCTAAGCAGTGACCTACCATTGCCTTGGTGGAGCTGACGCTTAAGTTGTCATTTTTGTCGTCGAAAATTGTATGTAAGGATAAAAATTCAGCATTGTCATTCTTGGCTGTTCCGGTTCCATGGGCATTGATGTAGCCTATCTCATCCTCCGGCACACCGGACTTATCCAAAGCCTGGCGAATAGCATTCATCTGTCCCTCTCCGTCCTCTCTAGGGGCGGTAATATGGTGCGCATCGCTGCTTATACCTGAGCCTAATACCTCACAGTATATCTTTGCATTCCTTGCCTTAGCATGCTCATAGGATTCCACAATCAGCACGCCGGAGCCCTCTCCAAGGGTAATTCCGTCGCAATGGTTAAATGGTGAGCAGCCGTTCTCAGCCAAGGCATGAAGGGATAAAAAGCCTGCATACGGAACCGATGCAAATGCATCCGCACCGCCTGCGATAGCCACATCACACTTACCCGAACGGATTAAGTCACAGGCATAGGCAATGCTTATTGTGCCTGCTGCACATGCGTTAGCTATATTGGTCACAATTCCGTTAGCACCATAAACATATGCTACCTGATTGGCAATAGCCGATATAGGCATCTTGGTTATATCCTCTTCCGGTTCACCACTTCTGTAATACTTCTCAATGCTGGCAACACCGCCGACGCAGCTTCCCATTATTACGCTGACACGTCCGCTCTCGTTTTCATTAATGCTGTAGCCGGCATCATCAAGGGCTTCCTTTGCTGCCTTTACACAAAGCTTGGACACACGGTCCATCTCATCAGAGTGCGGGCACTCATCCAATGTATCATCATGAACCTCTGCTGCAAGAGTTGCATAGCAGCCTTCGGTATCAACTGTTTGCGTATTCTTAATGCCGGACACACCCTTAAGAGCATTGCTCCAGGTCTCATCAACATTGTTTCCGATTGCACATATCATTCCTAAACCTGTGATTACACAGCGATTTTTATTATCTGTCATTTATATCTCCATTCCGCAGACGCTTTAGCGTTCAAGACGCAAAAATGCGTCTGGAATCGCGAGCCGAATATCAGATTCGGCTCTGCGATAAAGGCTACTTTGTGGCGCCTGCGGCACAAATAGCCGGTAAGAATAATAAGCTATCAGGCTTATAATTCTTACTATACCTCTTTTCTGCCTCACGACCATGGTCATGAAGGGCTGCATCAAATCATAAAGTTTCCACAACCCGGGTCAGTACAACCCGGGCTGCCAAAAAATCTTATAAATGCTCTGCTACATACTTGGTAAGGCTTGCCACATTGTAAAATGGCTCCTTGCCCACACCTGTCATGGATACACCGAACTCCTTGTCGATGGCTGCTATCATCTCAAGAGAGTCAATGGAGTCAAGACCGATTCCGTCTCCGAAGAGAGGTATCTCGTCTGTAAGAACCTCTGCTTCAATTCCAAGGTTCTCAATAAGTAATTCCTTAATCTTTTCTGAAATCTGCTGCTCGTTCATAATAATCTCCTTTTCCAAAAAAATGTTACTTCGGTGCTTCAGCCGGCACTTTTTGTAGCCTGAAGCATATCTTCAATCTGCTGTCTGCAGCTTGAAGCACCTTCCTTAAGCACCACGGAAGGTCTTCCTTTTGCGTGTACATCAAAAGTATTTACTGAACCCACTGCTATGCTCTGGCGGTGAAACTTTCGATAACCGCCGGACACGGCAAGCGGAATTACAGGCACATCTGTGAGCCGTGCAAGCATCAGAAAGCCCGGATGAAATTCTCCAAGCGTTCCGTCCTTTGAGAGCTTTCCCTCAGGGAAAATCAGCACGGACTCTCCTTTTCTAATCAACTCCACTGCCTTCTCAATCCACGAATTGTCCATTTCCTTAAGGTTAATGGGAATATATCTTAAATGTGAAAAGAAAATGTGAAGCATCTTCTTGTCATACCACTTAGTAGTCACCAATACATTAATCTTCTTCCTCCAGAATACCTGTGGAATAAAGGAACCATCACTGTGACTCGTATGGTTGGCAATGAGGATGCAGGGTCCTTTAAGCTTATCCTTAACCGTCTCATCCTCGTATGTAACCTTGGGCAGATACAGCACATGGCTGATTCCGGTCCAAATAAAATATGCAGCATGTATAAGTGCGCCAAGGCACCTATCCGCTAACTCGGATAATAATTTCTTCATGATTTCATAAATTCCTGTAGTTTGTCCATGTTGCTCTCCATCAGTTCATATCCATGCTGATAGAAGGCATTAATCTTCTCATCGTCATTTTCAAAATGTCCTATGCTGCCGACCTCAGGGCGGATAATAATTGCCTTTCCGTCTGATACAAGCTCCTCTAATCGGTTCATCTGCTTCTCATAATTATACCGCCGCTTCACCATAACCTCGGCAACCTTCGGATATGTAGTATGATAGCACACATTCAAAAGAAGCTTCATCTTGGAATAGTCTGTCGGTGCTTCACCCGCCTTACGCGTCTGAATCACCACCACCTTATCGCAGCCTTTCATAAAGGCTCTCTCATATGGGATGGAATCGACAATGCTTCCGTCAAGATATGCCTTGTCTCCAATCTTCACCGGTGCACACATAAGTGGTACGGAGCAGGATGCCTTACATATACTTAGCAGGCTCTCCTTGGTTCCGTCATCGGAAAGATACTCCGCTTCCCCGGACTGACAATTGACAGCTACAAATTCACTCTCCACATCGGAGGCAAAAAACTTATCAAAATCCAAAGGCATTGGTTCATAGGCAAGCATCTGGTCAAGATCAAGAACCTTGCCGTTGGTCTTAAGGGTACCAAGTCCATAATAAGCATCTGCATTTTCATGGGTGATAACCTTCTTCGTTCTGCCTCTCTGACCTGCAATGAAATTCACTGCATTGCCCGACCCGGCTGACACGCCGACAACATAAGGAAATGAAATATGATGGTCTAATAAAGAATCCAGGACACCGGCAGTAAATATGCCGCGGAAGGAACCTCCCTCCAGAACCAGTCCTATCTTACTCACATCTCTACCTCCCTAATACTCATCTGTGTTCTAACGGACACCTGTTGCTTTTTTACGAAATACGAATATAATTATATACAAGGATAGCCATCCGGTCAATGGACAGGTTTTTACACATTTGTTACTTATCTTACATATATACAGGAGGTTTTCAGATGAATGAACAGGATATCCGAGTCATAAAGTCCAAAAAGGCCTTACGCGACGCTCTTTTCTCCCTGCTTGACATTAAACCCATCAACAAGATTACCATTAAAGAGGTTGCAGAAGCGGCAAATGTGAATCGTAAAACCTTTTATTCCCATTACAACAGCATAGAGGATATAGTAAATGAGGTTGAAAATGAACTGGTGCAGAGTATCAAATCATATCTTCAAAGCTGTTTTATTGAAGAGTACGGCCTAAGTCCCATTCATTTTGTCCGTCTTATAAACGCCATCTACACAAGCAATCCGAAGTTCTGTGAAAACCTTGTGTCCGTGCACAATTACCACTTTCTTGCGGGCAAAATCAAGACCATCTTTAAGGAAGAACTGATAAAAAGTATCAATCCGTCCCCGGAAATGATGAACGCCGTTAGTTTCCGGATTGAATATTTTATAAGTGGTGTCAGCGGAGTATACATAGAGTGGATTCGCGCAGGTAAGCCCTGCACCTTCGAAGAACTTACAGCAATTATCAATACCGTTCTCATTGACAGCTTAAATTTCCATGAAGCCAGATAAATTGGGCAATTGCAACATCTGCTTATTGACGAGCACATTATGTAAACCCCCTTCTGCAGCCTGTTGCAGCCGTAGAAGGGGGTTTTGTTATGACATGCTTCTTGTAATCAGAAGCTTCATTCCCGGTTTGATGTTTTCGGAAGGCAGATTATTAAGCTCCATAATTCTTTCCACCGTGGTGTAATGTTTCTTTGCTATATTCCACAGTGAATCCCCTGCCTTAACGATATACCCGCTGATTCCCGGAAGCTTTCTTATGACATTGTAGTCAAGGGGCTCTTCCTCAAGCTCCGTGATGACTTGTGTGTCCATCGGGTTAAGAATAAGGGCATCCAGACCTGCAATAAACTTGATTTCCAGCTCATCGCTTCCCAGCATTGCCGTATTTAACTGCTCTACGGCTGCGCTTACGGTATAGAAGGAATCCTCCCGGATTCCGGAAGCATCTATTTTCTGTGAAAAAGGCAGTTCCTTGGTAATGCATCCGATTCTCTCATTGTCGTTGTCGGATATGTACAGAATATTTACCTTGGCTGCCCCCTCCACCATCAGTCCGTCCTCCGCGACAGTCATCTCATCAATACTTATTCCGGCAGTACTGCTTATAATCTGCAGTATCTTATCCTTGCGCTCTCCAAGCTTTACCTTGTCACCTGCCCTGCATCTTGTATGGTTGCGTATCAGCAGCTCGTCATACTGTGCCGTATTCTGCATAGGCTTAATATTATTTTTAACCGAATACACGTCCGTAATAAGATTTAAGGTCTGCTCCTCATAGAGCTTAATATCCAGGTCTAAAACCAGCTCCGCCTCCATTATTCTCGGCTCACCATCGTAATCCGGCTTGGCGGATACGCATTTTTGTGAAGGAGTAATTGCAACATTGGCAATCATTCCTTCATTTGCCCCGGGCAGAGGCACCTTCCCCACAAATGGAAGCGACTCTTCGATGTACTGCACGTTATCATTTGAATCCTCCGCATAATACATTGCGAATAAATGTATATCCCCCCGCACCTGCAATTCATCCGTCACTGCCTTAGTCTCCACATTGCGGAGTTCCGGCGCCGACCATACAATATTTCCTATATTCGGCTTGTTGGAGGAGAGCTCATACTGCTCCCGTATTCTTAAGATATCCCTCTTGTTTTCCACAAGGGCAAGAAGCCCGATATTCTTTTTCAGAAAACATACATCATTATTTTCTATGTCCACGGCAGCGGGACTTATATATGTATTTTCACCGTACACCTCAAGGGATACTATCGCCGAAACGCTGATTTTGCGCCCGTTTATAATGCTTATGGTAAGGTCATCCAGAGCCGGCGTGCACTTCGCCATATCCCCCGCCGACATCCCCGGCACATTGACGGAATCATTGAAATCAATGCTCCCCTCCATACATTCTAAAGGAGTGCTACCCCTGTCCGTCTGGTACAGAAGGGAGAACTTAAGCTTTCCGGTAATTCCTGCCTTGTCGTCCCCGGCTTTGAGGCTCTCTATGACAACCTCCCCTTCATCTATGATTTTTTTATAGATGTCCGGCTTGCTGTCCGGTACGATGAAATCGTCATCAAGCGTAATCTTAAGCCCTGCTTTGCCGCATACATGGTTCATATTGATATTTTTCCGAATTAACTCCACAAAAATTCCCCCATATCATATAATCTTGTATATGATATGAGGGAATTGCTTTTTTTATTCCTGGTTAGGGTGTCAAAACATACTAATTTACGTTGTGAGTGCATATTGTATTATATTTATGCACGTCAGTTCCGATGTACGAAGCTAAGATGTTCTAGGAACTC
>CAMAKT010000037.1 GCA_945836135.1 uncultured Clostridia bacterium
GACGACAAAACTCACTTTCTAATAGCCGAAGCGGGGTATAGAAGCGGAAAATGTGTCATCTATACCCCGAGTATACGTGAAAACCTGCTTTTTGAATGCCAGAACAGGGTACAGAAGTGGAAAACTGCCAGCAAAATGGCGTCCTGGTAGGTGCTTTGCGGTGCTATTCGCATTCCGCTGCGCTTCATGCTCATATCGCGCTGTCGCGCTATGCATCCAGTCCGGAATACAGCCTTTGGTGAGCAAGCTCCCCACGGCTGTATTCCGCCCTGTATGCGCACCGCTTGTAGTAAACGATAATTTACAGTAAAGGAGGTACAATACCTTGAACAGTTTGAACATTTCAGACAATCTCATCCGCCTGCGCCATGAGAAAAAGGTAACACAGGAGGAGCTTGCCAATTTCTTAGGTATAACCAAGGCTTCCGTTTCCAAATGGGAAACCAGACAGAGCATGCCGGACATACTGCTGCTACCGCAGCTTGCGGCTTACTTCGGGATTACGGTTGATGAGCTTATAGGATATGAGCCGCAGCTTAGCAAGGAGCAGATAAGGAGGCTGTACTCTGGGCTTTCGGAGGACTTTTCCTGTCTCCCCTTTGAGGAGGTCATGGATAAATCCCGCGCCCTCACGCGGAAATTTTACTCCTGCTATCCTTTTCTCATGCAAATATGTATATTGTGGCTTAACCATTACATGCTGGCAGGGGATACGCAGGCTCAGCAGAAAATACTGTGCGAAGCGAAAGCGCTCTGCTCCCACATAATAGAGGACTGCAAGATACTTCCTTTATGCAATGATGCCGTCACGCTGAAGGCAATGCTTGATATGCTCCTTGGCAATGCCACCGAGGCATTAGACAGCCTGACGAGTGTTTATAACCCTGTTTTGCTTTCCAACCAGAGTGACGCAATACTGATTCAGGCATACACCATGGCAGGACAAACAGAGGAAGCCAAAAACCAGGCTCAGGTAAGCATGTATACGCATATGCTTTCCCTTGTGGGAACCAGTACATATTATATGTCACTTAATGCCGCATCACTTGATATATGTGAAGCCACAATGAAGCGGATGGACAGTATCATAAAGGCATACAATCTTGAATATCTTCACCCTAACACAACCGCCGGATACCATTATCAGGCAGCAATAGTATATGCGGTTAACAACCTGCCGGATGCTGCTCTGACACAGCTTGACAGTTATGCAGGTAATGTGATTTCGCTGCTGTCCAATGATAACTGCAAGCTTCATGGCGATGATTATTTTACCCGGCTTGATGTATGGTTTGAACAGTTGGATTTGGGAATTAACCCTCCCAGCAGTCCTAAGACCGTGGCAGACAGCCTGATGGCAACCCTTGAAAATCCGGTGTTTGCCCCGCTTAAGGATTCAGATAGATTTCAGTCAATCAGACGCAGATTAGAGGGACTAATAAAACAAATAAAAAGATAATAGGCATTTGCGAAACTCTATTTTTGATACCGGCGTTGTGAAATTTTACTATATTACCGCTGGCACACTCTCGCTGCTTGCTGCTTGCTGCAACACAGCGGTGCATAAGCGGCTAAACTACAGCCGCTAAGCACCGGCGGCAGCAAAGCACCCAGCTTGCAATATAGTAAAATTACACAACTGCTCAGTAATAAATGGGAGTTTCGCAAATTCCTAAATAGTGTAAAGAGAGGAGAATCTTAACATGAATGAATTAAAAGAATTACTACCATTTATTATCCCGCTTGTTATAGCGGAGCTTGCCCTGTTAGCCTATACCATAAGGCACATTCTTACACACACAAGTTACAAGCGGGGCAGTCGTGCCCTGTGGCTTGTAATAGTAATTGTGGGAATGGAATTTGTCGGTCCCATAGCTTATTTTCTGTTAGGCAAGGAGGAGGATTGACATGGATATGCTTACCCTTTCCCATGTTCACAAAAGCTTTGGCAGCAAAACAGTCATAGACGACCTAAATCTCTCGGTGCCGGAGAACACTGTTTTCGGTTTTATAGGGCAGAACGGTGCCGGAAAAACCACCACCATGAAGATGGTTCTCGGGCTGTGCCGCCCTGATGCTGGAGATATATATGTTAACGACATAAAGGTCCGCTATGGACAGAATGATACCAACCGCTGCATAGGCTATCTTCCCGATGTGCCTGAATTCTATACCTTCATGACCCCGACAGAATATCTTACACTGTGCGGTCAGATTACAGGAATGAGTACATCGGATATTAAGGAAAGAACAGCAGAGCTGCTGGAGCTGGTGGGGCTTAAGAATGACAACAAGCGGATAAAGGGCTTTTCCCGAGGAATGAAGCAGAGACTCGGTATTGCCCAGGCTCTCTTTAACCATCCTAAGCTTCTTATCTGCGACGAACCCACTTCAGCCTTGGATCCTGTAGGGCGCAAGGAGATTCTTGACATTCTCTCCGAGGCGAAAAAGCAGACAACGGTCGTATTTTCCACACATATACTCTCCGACGTGGAGCGTATATGTGACGAGATAGCTTTCTTAAATAACGGAAAAATAGCACTGCAGGGAACCCTTGATGAGATCAAAGCCCTGCATAATACCTCCGGTTTTAAAATGGAACTGCAAAAGGCCGACGACGCCCTTCATATACGCAAAGCCTTTGGTGACTGTATGGTAGAGGGCATTACCGGGCTTGCATTTCCGGAGGCGGATGATGCTCTGTTATGCCAAGTGATAAGCTTCTGCGCATCGGAAAATATAGCACCCCTCAAAATCGAGAAAAATGAGACAACCTTGGAATCCTTGTTTATGGAGGTAATCGGCAAATGAGTACATTACTTGCTTTTATGAAAAAAGAATGGACAGAAAATGTGAGAAACAGCAGGCTCATACTGCTGGTGATTATGTTCATTCTGTTCGGAATCATGAATCCCGCCATAGCAAAACTTCTTCCATGGCTTATGCGTACAATGGCAGATTCATTGGAAGAAACAGGGCTTACCATTGCAGAAGTTGAGGTGAATGCCATGACCTCATGGACACAGTTCTACAAAAATATTCCCATGGCACTGGTCATATACGTTCTCTTATTCAGCAGTATAATCACATCTGAATGTCAGAAGGGAACCCTTATCCCCATACTCACCAAGGGACTGGCACGGAGCAAGGTAATTATCGCCAAGGCAACCCTTATGCTTGTTTTCTGGACACTTTGCTACTGGCTCTGTTTCCTGATTACATACGGCTACAATGCATATTTCTGGGATAACAGCATAGCATCCTATTTGATTTTTCCGGCAGTATGCTACTATCTGTTCGGTATATGGATAATCACACTGATACCGCTTATGTCAACCCTCACCTCAAACAATACCTATGTGCTTGCCGGTACTGGCGGAATATACCTTATGTCATATCTTCTGAGCATTCCTGCCGCGCTTAAAAAATACACCCCGGCAAGACTGGCAGAGAGTACCGGACTCCTTATGGGACAGAGCAGCCCATCGGAATTTACACTGTGTATAGTAATTGCACTGCTCCTATCCATAATTAACATTATTACATCAGTCATACTGTTTAACAGGAAAAATCTATAAGCGCTGCTTCAGTTTTTCGTAATTCTCATATGTCATAAGTGCTGATGTATCACAATCCTTGAAGCTGACATTGTATGTCCATCGTCCGTACTGTGTCAGCTTCACATTATTAATTAATAGCTAATCTGTTTACAAAATATATTTTCATCTCTGCCTCGCAGCCCGTATTACACCGCAGGCAATCTTATTTCCGGCATTTCCCGAGGGCTGGGTGGTGAAGTCATCGGCTCTCTCATGTATTATGACGGACCTTCCTATGATTTCCCGTACGCTCACGCGTCCGTCATAGAATGCCATCCATGAATACCCGTTAGTTGCCATAAGTGTTGTCATATCCCCGGCATGAAGCGGATGAGGCTCCCCTTCCGGATTGTAATGATTGCCGGTATCCGCAAAATTATTTCCGCAATCACCTTTCTCATGAATGTGAAAAGCATAGAAGCCGCTGCCCTCCCCGTCATAATGATCCGGAAGTCCCGTTACTTCAACCTCCACCAGTACGCCCCCTGACGGAACAACGTAGAACTTCACAACTCCCTTTAGGTTTTTATGCTTGTCGTTTCCCTCCATCCACGCCATTGCATCCGGTCTGTCATTCCTCAAAAGATGAGTAAAATAATTACTGTGTGCTATCTGTGGCATAATCTTCCAGATTACCTCCCGTATCGGAGCTTTCGTTCTATATTATGCGCTTTGCATCATTGTATAGAACCTAATTAGTTAATTGCGAAACTCTGTGAATTGATAACGGACGTTGTACGATTAACTATATTGCCACCAGACACACTCTCGCTTCGTTGCAAATCGCAACGGTGCATAAGCGGCTAAAGTACAGCCGCTTATGCACCGGCGTTTGCAAATAGTCTGGCTTGCAATATAGTTAATCGTACAACTGTTCAGTTAATATATGCAGTTTCGCAATTGCCTAATATACATTCATAAACTGCTTTCCCACTTTTAATCCTAGCATCATTATAATAAACTATTGTAAATCCTTTTATCTGTATTATGTAAAATATATGTAATAGTTCAGCCATATCCAGTAACATGAGATAATCATGCTTGCATGAATTAGCTCATGTTGCAGGCTATGGGCTGAGCGCCATTTTATGAGCAAAGCTAGCTGCGAAGCAGCGGGAAAGCACCGTAAGGTGCGGCTTTGCGAATGGTGCGGCTGAACTGTTACACTTCTTAATCCCTGAAGGTACGCAGAGCTTCTATTGTTCGTTCAATCAGCTCGTCCAGCTCCCAGCCCAGCATCTCTGCTCCGCGCTCAATGACCTCTCTGGAGCATCCCGCAGCAAAGTTCTTGTTCTTATATTTTTTCTTGACTGATTTTACTTCCAGATCCTGTACGCTTTTGGAAGGGCGCATGATTGCCACCGCGCCTATGAGACCGGTAAGTTCATCCACGGCATACAATACCTTCTCCATCTCGTGCTCCGGCTTAATGTCCACCGTGATTGCATAACCATGACTTGCAGTGGCATGAATTATGCGCTCATCCACTCCCCGCTCCCGCATTATTTCCTGCTCTTTTATACAATGCTGTTCCGGATACATCTCAAAGTCAAGGTCGTGCAGAATTCCTACCACTTCCCAGAAATCCGCTTCCTCCCCGTATCCGAGCTGTCCGGCAAAATATTTAAGAGTATTGCCCACTATCTCAGCATGCTCCAAGTGGAACGCATCCTTATTGTACTCTCTAAGTAACTCCCATGCTTCTTCTTTGTTCATTGTCTCTCTCCATTCTATTACGCAGGCTCCACGCCCCACATTGAAAAAAATAGGTTTCCTTGACATTATAACAAAAGCATCCGCATTAAAAAAGTATTTATTTTCACGCAATCTCCCCATCCTTGATGGTAAGTATTCTGTCCGCAAAGTCTGCCATCTGACGGTCATGGGTCACCATAACTATGGTCTGGTTATACATATCGGAGGCATTTCTAAGGAGGGCTGCTACCTCTCCGGTGGACTCTGCGTCTAAGTTGCCGGTAGGCTCGTCAGCCAGTATGATGGCAGGCTTGGTGGCGAGGGCTCTGGCGAGGGATACACGCTGCTTCTCCCCTCCTGACATCTCATATGGGAACTTGTCTTTGCAATAGTCTATTCCCAGCCTCTCCATTATATCCATCATCTCTGCCCTGTCCTCACGGCGCCCGTCAAGATGTATAGGAAATATGATATTCTCGTATGCCGTATATTCCGGAAAGAGATTATAGTCCTGATATACAAAGCCGATATTGCGTCTCCTGAAGGCTGACAGTTCCTTATCTTTAAGACCGCATACATCCTTTCCTGCTATCTTTATTGAGCCGCTGTCCGATACGTCCAGTGTTCCAAGGAGCCTTAGCAGTGTGGATTTTCCCGAACCGCTTTTTCCTATTACTGCAGCAAATTCACCCTTCTCAAAGGACAGGCTGCACTTTTTAAGTGCATGAACCGGAACCTTTCCCTTATATGTTCTCGATATATCAACAGCCTCAAGCATTATTTCTTTACCACTCATTCTTATCCTCCAATTCTTTCGCGCCCTTTACCAGCTTACCCGATAAATATGCACTTATAATTACAAAACCTGCCACAAACAGCACAAGAAAAATCAGGTACAGTTCATAGTCAAGGTCCAGCACACCAAACAGCACGTACTTCCCGTTTCCGGAAGGAGTATATTCCACATAGCTGCCACCTCTCCTGAAATAATAAGCTCCTACATCGCCAAAGCCTCCCGATTTCACTTCATGATACCGCTTGATAACATTTACAAGCATTACAATTGGGATTGAGATAAAATATGCCGCTCCCTCTCTCAATGCCTGATTTACCGCCACTCTCTTTACATAATTTCCGGGCATTCCAATCTGTCTTTGTCTGTCCCAAGCAGCCTGCTGCGTCTGCAGCCCGTCCTTTAATATTCCGATTCTCACAATTGCTGTCATAATAAGTACTGCCAGTATAAAGCTTCCATACAAAATGAGATTATGCATTGCTTCATCATAGAGATACTTGTATGTTTTATAGAAGCTTCTGTATTCTCCTCCGTTGCGTACTGCAATGATTGAAAGCTGCTTGGCTATATACTCCGCATCCTTATAGCCGTCGAAGGTAATGACAGCTTTTGTATAAGTAAGACTCTCCCCATCGGACGCAGCTATCTTCTCCCCCAAGTTTTGCGACGCAACAACCTGATACCTTTTATTAATTCCTCCAAATTCCATTGATGACATGACTGCCGCCACAGTCACTTTAATATCTCCCTGCTTTGTCTCTATGGTAAGTACTGTTCCCGGCTTCACCTCCGGCTGCTGCCCTGACAATGTACGGCACACCAGAATCACCTGCTCACCCTCAACAAAGCTGTTATAGTCCGCCCCCTCCCAGTCAATATAGCTCTCGCATTGCTTCCATATATCCCCGGGCTTGGCATAAAAGGTATACCCGAACAGCTCCCCGTATATATCATCATATTGCCATCTCACCTCATATGTAATACCATCCTTTTGCATGCTGCTGTCAAGCGTAGCTTCATCCAGATGGCTTTTAAATTCTTCCGACTCCTCCATGCCCTCCCACGAAAGCTTATGGGAAGAATCCTGTGCTGTATAGGATATGTTTTTTATTCCCGGGATAATCTCCATGCTCTTAACTGCCGCATCGGGTAAGCCGTCATACATAGTGTCGAAATACGCATCCAAACAGGCTGTTACAGCCTCGTCTAACTTATATTCCACCCTATAGCCGTATCCGCTTGGAATCTCAATCATAAAGTCGTCTCCCGATTCTGTCGCTACGCTGTACATATAAAATCCATAAGTTATCTTGCTAATACCCAATAGCACAATGGTACACATAGCAATTCCTAATACCCTCAATGCCAGATTTTTAAACGGGTGAAGCTTATTCCTTCTATGGGCAGTAAAGGCCGGAGTAAGCAGCCTCCCCTTCGTCGCACCTTTTCTTGCCCGTTCAGCCACATGCTTTCCATAGTTCTCCCCTCCTGCCGCCAGACGGCTTCCCATAAGGGTACACTGTGAAACAGCCAGTGCTGCAAACAGTGTAAGCAGTACCGCTGCCACTATCTCAAGCAGAACCACAAAATCAAACTTGAAGAACCAGTCAAACCCGTTGATATAGCTTACCGGTAAAATAATAAGCATACATAGGACATAGGCGGATATTATCCCGGCAAGCGAGGCGGGAAGGGCAGTCATCATACTCTCCGATGCCGAGAAGCCCCTTACCTGTGCCTTACCTGCACCAAGGCAGCGCATAAGATAGTAATGCTTCTTTCTTTTTTTCTGCTCCTGGGATATGACATAGGTCATGGAGCAGCCTCCCACAAGCAGGATTAATACAAGAATCCATGTGTTCATTCCCCTGTCGCCCCACACTACCGCATCATATACACGGGAATTATATGACATATCATTGTCATCCTTTGCCAGAATCTCGGCAAAGTCTGTGTCAATATCCTGATATTCCTTCCTCAATCCATAGAAAGCAATATGCATTTTCTGAGCCTCAAAGCTGTCATACTCCTCCTTCGTAACGACAAGTGACGGCATAGCCGCATTGACACACCACACATCCGTGTAATTATACAGGGTCCCCACCAATGTATAGGTTCTGGTATAATATTCCTGGAGCATGTCATTCTCATAGAGCTTGTTTATGTCATAATAACGCCCGTAATTCACTGTAATCTGCTGTCCAAGCTCATAGGATAAGCCCAGCCTTTCCAAAGCTCCCAGTGCAATGGCAATCTCATCCCCGTTCTGTGGAAGACGTCCTTCATATATTCCGATATCTCCTACATCATCCATATTGTCGGGAAAAGCACCTATATTAAGCCCCGTGTCATTTTCTCTCGCATCGCCTTCCGCTTCATAATATACATGCACTCCTCCCTCCACTGTTCCTAATTTCTCCACATAGGGATGCAGGTTATCCTCCGGGGTCACCCATGACTGTCTGCACAGTATCCATTTCCCGTACAAATGCATATTGCGCTGATGCTCGTACTCCTCCATCTGACTGTGGTACAATAACACCGCCGACGAAAAAAAGCTTACAAGAAACGCCATCACCGTAATTCTTATAAGCTGTTTTTTCCGCCTTTTCCTGCTGACTCGTATTAAATCCATCTCTACTCTCCTTCCGGATTATTTATAAGCCGATTATAGCCCTACAACCTTACCGGAGTCTTACAAGACGCAGAATTATTTATTTTATTTTTAAGTTCATACCGCGGCAGTATTATTTCGATGCAGCATCCTCCACCGTCACTGTTATGTACTATAATATCCCCGCCGTGGGCCTTTACCACCATATATGCCAAGTTAAGGCCTATGCCGGTGCTGTCATTTTTTCTGCTTTCTCCCACATAATACCTGTCAAACATTGCATGAATATCACTTTCACTGACACCGCATCCCTCATCGATAATCTCAATTCTTAATATTTCGCTTCCGCCTTCCATGCGAATTAACACCTTACCGTAGGAAAGACCGTTGGTCACTATGTTGTTAAATGCCTGATAAAGCCACTCCCTGTCACCGTCAATGACAAAGCTGTCCTGCTTTTCCACATATACTCCGTCATTTTCGCTTTCAAGCTGTTTGACAAGCTCTAAGATGTCCAGAGTTTCCTTATCAAAGTGAAGCTTCCCCGCCTGAAGTCTTGCAGTGTTAAGCAGTGTCATCAGGAGTTCCTTCATCTTCTCTATGCTTCCTATGCATTTATCCTTAAGCTTCTCATCATGCCCCACATCTTCTCCGTCCATAAGTTCAAGATTTACCATCACCGCTGCAAGAGGTGTCTTAAGCTGGTGTGCCACATTCTCCATAAATACCTGAAGCTGGTGTTCCCTGTCCTCATAATAATGCTTCTGCTCCTCCGCCCTTTTTTCCAAATCATGCAAGTTGTGCTTCAGAAGTGCATTGCGCTCTACTTCCTCCTTGTTTTTACTTATTATGCAGTATACTATAAATGCCACTGCGGCAAGGATTAAGGCTGAAAAAAGCAATGCACCGCAGGATATGATATTTTTACCCAGTATAACAAAGGCTTTATCCGTATAGCCAAGCCTCTCGGCAGCAGCCACGCCCGCCTTAGCCATATCATTGCCTGAAAACATAAGCTTCATAAGCTCTCCTGCGGCAGCCTTATCCTGTTCATATACGATGCCCACCATGCTTTGGAGTCTTATTGTGTATGAATACATCATAAAAAGCATGCCGCATATAGCCATAATCGCCATGCCGCATGCCGTTCCAACCACCAATAAATTAAATCGTCCTTTACTCATTATCACACCCCCGCACATTCCATCGGTATCCTATACCCCTTACTGTCTCAATATACTCAGCCCCATTCCATTTTCCAATCTTCTTCCTCAGTCTGCTCACCGCTACCGAGAGGGTATTGTCATCGACAAACTCCCCATCTATATCCCACATCAGTTCAAGGAGCCTTTCCCGGGAAATAAGTATTCCGGGATTTTCCATAAAGCAGCTAAGAAGCTTAAGTTCATTCCTTCTTATCGGCACCTCCTCATTGTTCCTGTACAGCCTTCCCGAAGCAACATCAAGCCTAAGCTCCCCGTATCTTACCGTATCCATGTCCAAGTCTGCCTTATTCTGATTCTGCTTCCTGTACCGGTTAAGATGGGCTCCTACCCGTGCTATCAGTTCACGCCTTCTGAAGGGCTTGCCAAGGTAATCATTCCCTCCAAGTTCAAGCCCTTTTACAACACTGTCCTCATCATCCATTGCCGTCAGAAAAATAACCGGTGCATCAAGCCCAAGCTGCTGCCTTATATATATGCACAGTTCAAAGCCATCCCCGTCAGGCAACATCACGTCCAACAGAAACATACTGATACCCGGTCTGGCAGCATACTGCTTTGCCTGCTCCATTCCGGAACATCCTGTCGCATTGTAGCCTTCTTTTACAAGTATCTCACAAAGTCCGTCCCTTATGTCTTCTTCATCTTCCACTACAAGAATATCCATCGATGTATTCATACTACCTCTCATGCTAATCTTCCATGTCGTAACATTTTTTGCGACAGCATGCCACGAGAAATTCGCGCAGGCGATTTTCTACTGCAATCACGCTACGAAGGTTTTCTTTCATTTTAACGTCTGTCAATACGTCTGTCTACTGTATATATTGAAAATTCTTCTGCATGTCATAGACCTCACCTGACGCCAAGCAATCCATAATCACACTATGTTTCGGTACAAATATCAGTTCTCCATCCCTAAGCTCATATGCTAAAAGTGCAAAAAAGCTCTTATTTGACTCCTTTTGCAACCACATCTTAGCTTCATAGGTAACTAATATGCTGCCCCCTGTCTCCGGAATAACAAAACTGCTGTGTATATTCTCTGTTATGCCCACCGTTATCCCAGTACTCATACCATCCGGACTGTCAGGAGCCAGCAGTTCTCCCTGCTCGTTCCATACTATTCCGATTAACGAATCCCGAAGTACCTTGAGAAAACCATTGTCCCCGTCCTCACTACAGTCATATCTTCTTGTCATATCCTCGAATGAGAACTTCAGTTCAAGTATGAACCCTGCATAGGCTTTTCCTGCTCCGGATACATCATCCGGTCTCTCTAAGCATAACAATATACCGTTATATTTATCCAGCACTATTGTATTATACACATTGGCATTTCCTGCCTGCTGCATACATTGAAGAATTCTCTCATCCTCTCCATCCGAATCAAGGTCAATTCCGTCACTCACGGCATAGATTCCGGATGTGATAACATTTCCATCCATCCAGCAAGTCAATCCATCCCATGAGATAATCGAACAATCCTCAGAGCCGTCATATTCTACGATTACATCCACAGGAGTAGTATCATCAACATTGAAGGTATACTCCACATCGAGATAATTCTGTGCAAAATTATTATTTACATCATTTTGCGCAGAACCAGTATTGTCTTTTGGAGAATTGGTGCTACAGGCAGCAAGTACAAGCATACAGGCTGCAAGAGTAAATATATTTATTAATTTTCCGTACTTTTTATAATTCAGTACATTCTTTATCCTGTTTTTTACCGGTGTCTCGCAAAATCCAATCTGAAACCATGCATTAAAGCTTCCATGTGAAGCGCAGTCCACCAAGGCATACGCATACCCCTTTACCACCTCCGGCTTTGTCATGCCATTTTTTAAAAGCTTCTGCTCCGACTCCATTTGTCCAAGAACTGCCTCATCACAGCTCATCTCCATATCCCGCCCCATCATATAGAAGGCAGCCCAGACCAGGGGATTGAACCAATGTATGCATAAAAGCAGAAATGATAAGGCTTTTACCAGATAATCACGTCTTTTTATATGGTACTGCTCATGAAGCAGCACATACTCTGCAGCATTACTGTCAAGATAGTCCGGAATATATATACGGGGCTTTATCATGCCAAATACAAAGGGCGAGACTATGCGTTCTGAACGGTATACGCCCTCCTCCCACACAGAATCTCTCAGCCTTCGTGACATAATCACATAGGAAACAATGCTGTATACAAGCATAATTACCATAACTGCCAGCCAGATTAAAGCAATTATGGTTAGCCATCGCGGGGCACCACTCACAGTAAATGTCTCACCCATTGAATTTTCCACTGATGTCAACGTGTCTGAACCCACCTTTATCGTTTCCGTCTCTATCATGCCTGTGACCGCTGAAATTGTTTCTGAGGCACTCCCTGTATCCACTGCACCGACTGCCTGTGACATCAGTTTTACCGTTTTCACCCCACCTGTTATTCCCGGCCTCCTAAACAGCTTAAGATTAAAAATACTCATCCTCGAACCAAACGCTACCGGGCACAACAGTCTAAAGCCTACAACGCTCCATAGCAGGTATGAATACTTCTTGGGAGCTTTTTTCAAAAATAACCTGATTAAAATAACCGCTATGATAATGCAGCCCGCTGTCACACTCATTTTCAATACATTGAGAAATATGCTTTCCATGTAATCTCCCCCTCTGTTTTATTTATATTTATCAACATTCTTAATAAAAAGTGGTTGGTGGTTATCGACCTTACATTCAGTCTATAACTGCCAACCGCTTTTGTCAAGTCATATTTAATTCCTGTTTCGTAGTAATACTAATCCCCCATGTCGGAGCGTTTTTTGCGACTGACACCATGCGATAAGGGCTATTTTGCGGCTCCGACGCAAAAAGCCGGTATGAATAATAAGCTATCGAGCTTATTATTCATACTAATCCCCAATTCGGTTGAGTGTGAAATCATCCACCGTTCCCCAGCTTCCGGCGTTACACTTCATGCGTACGCCCACCGTTATACTGTCCCCGGTTAACTTAATATCTGAAATTGTAGGATTCTTCCAGTCAGCGTAGCCTGTAAGCTCAAATCCCACTGTCTTTTCCACACCATCTGCCACTACGTAAAGTTCAAGTACCGCCGTATCCTTCATATCTCCACCCTGTGAGAATGCTGACAACTCATATGTTCCCGGCTCAAGTCCTATTATCTCCTGCTCAATTGAAAAATCCATATCATCCGGTGACCAGAAGTGGAAAGCTATATCACCTGTGTATGCATCCTTGGCGTTAGCCTGATAATCCGTAGGGTCATCCTTTCCATTGGAGGTAACCTTCCACATCGAAGTATCCTCCTCTTCAAAGCTTGAATTGACCACATAGTTAATCAGCTTCACCTCGATATATGCTTTAACTGTGGTATTATCCCCGAACTCGGCATCATCTAACACTCCTGTAACCTCGTAGCTTCCACCATTATTGGTGTCTATTGCTGCAAGCTGCTCTTCATTCCATATTACCGGCACCTGTCTGTTTGCTGTACGATCATTATATATTACAAGAGCCGTATCCGGCAGTACCAGCTCAGCACCTACATTGCACTGAACTTCAATATCCGGAATGCTCTCAACAGCCAGCGGGGCAGTTGCACCATACTTCAAATACTTAAATACATTGAGTGAATCAAGCGGATGTCCGGTAAAGTCGAACATTGCCTGGTTGTCCCATGAACAGCCGCCATAATATTTACCCGCATCATTAGGATCATATCCTGCTGCATAGCTGCTTGCCCAGCCGCTTCCGTACTTCTCCCACAATGGAGAATTGTCCTCCGTGGCAGGTCCTACAGGAATCCATGTTCCTTCCCAGTAGAACACACCCATTACACCGGCCTCATTAGCCGCAGCACATACGTCGCGCACCATATCAGCCTGTCCCTGAACACTGGCAGCATATCCGTCAACCAGGTCACCTTCACCCGATACACTGTTGCCGTTACCATCACCATCCTCAGAGGTAAAGCAGTATGCAGTCTCCGCAATGACAACCTTCTTACCGTATTTCTCCTGAATGCTCCTTGCCACTTCCTGCATATTCTCCATGGAACCATGCCAGTATGCATAGTAGGACATACCAAATACGTCATAGTCAACTCCTGCCTCATCAAGCTGAGCAGTAACCTTGTCAATCTCACCCGCCTTGTCAATGTCGGTATAATGCACTGCAATCTGTATATCCTTACCGGCAGCCTTGGCAACCTCTCTCACTGCACTGCTTCCGGATCTAAGGAGCTCCATTATAGAAGATGTAAATGTCTCACCGGACATTCCCCTGTTAATCTCATTTCCAATCTGTACCATGCCCACATCGACACCGGCATTCAGAATGTCAGTAAGACTGTTCACAGTAAACTCATAAAGTGCATCGCTCTTCTGCTCAAGGCTCATGCCCTTCCATGCCTTCGGTACAAACTGCTTGGTAGGATCAGCCCAGAAATCTGAATAATGGAAATCAATGCATACCTTCATTCCATACATAGTAGCACGCTTTCCAAGCTCAATGGCTGTAGCTACATCATTGTTACCACCTCCGTAGCCGTTGCCGTTCTCATCATAAGGGTCATTCCATACACGAATACGTATGTAATTCACTCCTGCCTCGGCAAGGGTCATGAACACATCCTGTTCTTCACCCAGATAGTTATAATATTTTGCACCACTGTTCTCAACCGCCAGCACTGCAGAGGCGTCCATTCCTCTGATAAAGTCATCCGAAATGCCTTCTACAGGCTCCACAAATATACCTGACTCTTCCATGGTCTCAGGCATTGTAAATGTCGTGACGTCAATTTTCTCCGGATTAATCTTAATCTGGTCCGCCGTCCTGCGCTCTATAGGCACATAAGCTGCCATGGTGCTCTGTGTGGTATCTGCATCTGCCTTTGAACCGGCATTACCACCTGTACTGCAGCCCGATATAGCACCGCAGACAAGAGAAACAGTAAGTGCTGTAGCAATCAGCTTCACTTTCAATTTTTTCATATTACATATCCTCCCATAAGATTACTGTATTTATTATACAATAATTGAACAGTAGAAACAACTCACACTGAAAAATTCATTGTACACTCTTTATATATTCGCAGTGCATCATCAAATAATAAAATAAAAATACATTTTGCCCCCGTCATCTTATTATTGAATTAAGCTTAGGATAAGTATATACTTAAATATACGGTCTAATTTCCGATTAATACAATACAAACGCTACTATACAAAGGATTTCATATATGAATAACACCAAATCTACTACACAAAAAAATAAGCGTACTGTGTACGCCTTCAGCAAAGATATATATATGCGGGGTATGAGGGATGGCTTTCCAATAGCTCTCGGTTATTTCGCCGTATCCTTCTCCCTTGGAATCGCCGCAAGAAAGGCAGGGCTTACACCGCTTCAGGGCTTTTTTGCAAGCCTTTTTAACAATGCCTCCGCCGGCGAATACGCCGCCTTTGCGCTGATTGCCACCGGAGCCTCCTACCTTGAGGTTGCCATAATCACTCTGATTGCCAATGCAAGATATCTTCTGATGAGCTGCGCTCTGGCACAGCGCTTTGCACCGGGCACGCCTTTTTACCACAGGCTGTTAATCGGCTATGACGTGACAGATGAACTCTTCGGCATAACCATAGGTCGTCCCGGCTATATCAATCCCTTCTATACCTACGGTGCCATCACCATTGCTGCCCCCGCCTGGGCTGTGGGCACCGCACTGGGCATCATAGCGGGAAACCTGCTGCCGCTGAGAGTTGTCAGTGCACTAAGCGTTGCCCTCTACGGCATGTTCCTTGCCATCATAATTCCTCCGGCAAAAAGGAGCCGAATCATTGCAGGACTTGTGGCTGTAAGCTTTGCCTTAAGCCTTGCCTGCGGTTATATTCCTTTGGTTTCATCAATGTCAGAAGGAACAAGAACCATTATACTTACGGTTCTTATTTCCTGCGCAGCAGCTATTATTTTCCCTGTAAAAAATGAGGAGGGCGAAAATAATGCACAATAATTACATATATATCGCCGTAATGGCACTGGTGTCATACGCAATCCGCGTGCTGCCCCTGACCTTAATCCGCAAGCCCATCAAGAACCGCTTTATCCGCTCATTTCTATACTATGTACCTTATGTAACCCTGTCCGTCATGACCTTTCCTGCCATAATTAACGCAACTCAGAGCCCGATATCCGGCGCTGCTGCACTAATCGCCGGAATCCTTGCCGCTTATCTTGGTGCCGGTCTGCTTCCTGTTGCTGTCATCTGCTGCGGAGTGGTTTTTGTGCTGGAGCTGTTTTGCTGACAAACATTATGCATACCAATGCAAGTACACATACCGAATATGTCGGATTCCCATGAAATATTATTTCGTATACAGAATTTTCAAGAATACCTATGTTTGATAAAAAATAACATATTATCTGAATGTTAATTGTAACCGCTGCCATCATTGAGAAATATCTTCCTTTTTTATAACCTGTATAGGCGATAGCAGATAATGCTGCAACAATTGTAAACATAATTGCCAGCACAGGAATGATGCCATATTGAACAATATTTTTTGCAATAAAATATCTATTCATAACTCTCATCGGCATAATTTCAAGCATGTTATAATACCCTTCAGAAGCCTCGGAAAACCCGAACATTTTCGCATTTTTGATGATATTATGAACACAATAATAGATATACCCCTCATTAATGCTGTTATATACCAGTTGTCTGCCAACACCGTATATTGACACTAGATTAAGCATTACAAAGCCTGAACTTACAGACAAAAACCGTGAAATGCTAAGTTGCTTCCGGTTCATAGCCAAAAACGTACTCAACATACCCATTATGGAATATGTAATCAGCACATCAAACTGCTTCCGATACAAATACATGCTCATGGGAATAACGCATATCCAGTTAAAAGACATTCTCGTCATATCATCTTTCATATCAGCCAGTGCTTTATAGAGCAAAAATGGCATAAACAAAAAGACATATACACTATAATCTGTCACAAAAAATTCCCTGTTGACATATGAAAGCTTAAATACCGATATAATAACTAATAAAATACAAGTCAACGCAATGTATACTTTTTCACCATTTATATTATATTGTTTTTTAATTATCATAAAAAATACCCCTCCTCATAACCTTAAAATTATAATACTTTAGCAATATTAAATCTAACCTTCAAAAGCTCCGGATTTACCAATGTATACTCTATCTCTCCTCTGTTTTTTCTGATTATTTCATAAATATTTAAAAGACCATATCCATGTCCTTCAGGAAAATTATCCGGAATCATCTCCTCAAAGGTTGATTTTTCTGTGTATTTGATGGAATTGACAATCTCCCCGTATATTATGGTATCCGAGCAGTTAATCAATATACTTATATATGGTTTTGCACTCTTTTCTGATGCATTTATCGCATTGTCCAACAGATTAGCAAGCAGATAATATAAATCAACATCATCTATACTGTCAGCTTTTCCGCAGACAAAGCATTTTACATCTATGCCGCTCTGTCTGCACTGCTCAATTTTCCTGTTCAGCAGCGTATTTAAAATGATATTTGTGGAATATATGCTGTATTGATTATACTTTTGATTGTTTTGTGCCAAAGAGCTGACATACTTTTCTGCTTCTTCATATTTTTTCTGCCCAAGCAAATCCTGAAGCATGGTTATAGACTTATTGAAATCATGATTTCTCTTTTCTATTTCCAGATGTCTTGCTTTTATCTGTTCAATATTCTCCTTTTGATATTCCAGACCTTTGAGCCT
>CAMAKT010000038.1 GCA_945836135.1 uncultured Clostridia bacterium
TTTGCTACGGAAATCCATAACAAAAGTCTTGCTACTCACTTATAAAATCCGAATCCATAAACCGCGGTATATATGGATTGTTCTGACGGAAATTACAACACCGTAACCGATGCCAGCTACTCCCTTTAGGTATGTAAGTATATTACCATATCGCTGCGTACCTGTCAATATGATTTTGCTAATTTTTTAACAATGATTTTACAATAAAATACACATCAAGCCAAAATTTCTGTGGATTTTTACATAACATTGATATAAAATATACGCGTTTACAGTTCAGCCATAGCCTAAAACGTGAGCGAATCATGCTTGCATGAATTAGCTCACGTTGCAGGCTATGAACTAAGCGCCACGTTTATGAGCAAAGTTAGCCGCGCAAGCGGCGGGAAAGTGCCGTAGGCACCTTTGCGAATGGCGCGGGCTGAACTGTAACGCACACTATTTCTGGCAGAAAAGGCATATATATGTTCACGAAAAAACAGCTCTGGGCGCTTCTCATCCCCCTCATGGTAGAGCAGGTGCTCAATTCACTTATGGGAACCGCCGACACAATGATGGTCAGCAATGTGGGCTCCGCTGCAATTTCAGCAGTTTCCCTGGTCGATTCCATAAACACATTGATACTTAATATTTTCTCGGCACTGGCTACCGGAGGCGCAATAGTATGCTCCCAGTATATCGGAAAGCAGCGTAGTGACAGGGCAAATGCAGCAGGTCAACAGCTCCTTTTATCGATGTTCGCAATATCGACAATTATATCAGCAGTATGTGTTGTATTCCGCGCACCGCTTCTATCTCTTATATTCGGTAAGGTCGAAGCAGACGTTATGAGTAATGCACTCATATACATGATGATAACCGGACTTTCATTTCCATTTATAGGTCTGTACAACGCATCGGCCGCCCTGTTCCGCTCATCAGGTAATTCCAGACTTCCTATGACGGTGTCAATGATATCCAACTGTATAAACATTGCGGGAAATGTTATATTCATATTCGGCATGAAGCTGGGCGTAGCAGGTGCAGCACTGTCAACACTTATATCAAGAATATTCTGTGCTGTTGTAATAATGTACTTTCAGACCAAGTCAAAGCAGACTATATGCATTAAAAATTATTTTGCAATAAGACCTGATTTTTCCATGATTAAGATGATTCTTAGCTTCGGTATTCCTACCGGAATCGAAAATGGTATGTTCCAGTTCGGCAAGCTTGCCATCCAGTCAACTGTATCTACACTGGGAACAACAGCCATTGCTGCACAAGCCATGACTGCGGTTCTTGAGGGTTTTAGCAGCATGGCCGGCATCGGCATCGGACTTGGCATGGTAACAGTTGTGGGACAGTGCATCGGTGCCGGGCGCAAATATGAGGCAAGACGCTATATTCTAAAGCTCACATGGTTCGGAGAAGTATCTATAATCATTTCCTGCCTGCTACTATATCTGGCATGTGACCTCATCACCACCCTTGGCGGTATGGAGCCTGAAGCCGCACGCATGTGTAAGGAAATGATGTTTGCCATAACCATTTACAAACCTATTGCATGGGCATTTTCATTCATGCCGGGATACGGGATGCGTGCTGCAGGGGACGTAAGGTTCTCCATGACCGTCTCCACAATAACAATGTGGAGCTGCCGTGTATTCCTGACCATCGTTTTAATTCGTTTCCTCGGCTGGGGACCGATGGCAGTATGGGTTGGAATGTTCACCGACTGGACAGTGCGAAGCATCTGCTTCGCCACGAGATTCTTTACAGGGGGATGGACAAAAAAGAGCGCGGTCTAAGCCGCGCTCATATCAACCCCATCACCTTCAGCACAAAAATCCACCCGGTCAGCGACACCGACGAAACCAGTGTTGCCATGACAACAATGCTTGAGCTTAATACCTCATCATTCCCCATGTTCTTCGCCATGATGTAACAGGTAACAGTTGTTGGGGAACCAAGCATTACAAGTATTGCCACCAGTTCGCTTCCGCGAAAACCGAAGCCTATGGCAAAGGGAAAGAATATAAGAGGAAGCAGGATGAGCTTAATAAATGTGGCGATGGCGGTGAGCTTAAGTTTCCTGATTGCCTTCGCGCCCTCAAAGCCTGCGCCGACTACAAGCAGCGCTATAGGCGTCGCCGTCTGCGCGATACTCGTCACTGCCTTAAGTGGTATCACCGGAATGTCAATACCCAGAATAGAGAACGGCAGTCCGAGAAAAATCCCGATAATAATAGGGTTCTTTATCACGTTGAGGCATGCCTTTTTTACATTTGCCCCTCTGCCGGATGTATTTCTTACCCCCTCCGTTTTTCCCATGTCCGCCGAAAAAGTCAGTATTATGACGGACAATATATTATAGAGCGGAACCGCCGACACTATCATCAGCGGAGCCATCCCGGAATTTCCATATATATTGTTGATAAAGGCGATGCCAAGCACCGCAGCGCTTCCTCTGGCGCTGGCCTGGGCGAAAGCCCCCACCTGGGTCTTATCCTTGATGCAGATATAGCTCAAGCCCCATATTGCAAGAAACATCATGGTGGTCGTTATCATACAGAACAAAACAAATGTCAGATTGAAGTCTGACCTTATATCTGCGGTTGCAATATCCTTAAAGAGCAGCACCGGAAGCGCCACCTTAAAGACATACTTATCCGCCACCTTGTTAAATTCCTTTGTGAACAGACCTATTCTCATAAGGAACCAGCCCAGAACCATAATGAGAAATATTGGCACAGTCGCATTCAGGCTGAATATAAAATCCGACATAAAATCCTCCAAAAATATTAATTAACTCAATAAATACCCCCAACCAAAAATGTTGGAGGTATTTGACTTCATTGATATTATATAACTTTCTTATTTACAACGACTGGGTGAATCTCTCAAAAGCAGCCTGACCTTCGGCATTCCTTTTGAACACACCCGCATCCTCAAGTACTTTTTCAAACACAAGACCGATTTCCTTCTTAAGCACCGAATCCACATTGTCCTTGTCAATCACAGGGTATTTCATCTTAAACTCATCAACCCAGTCGGCATGCTTCTCAATCTTCTCGTTGGAGCGGATATCCTTGTTGTTTACTATGTAGTCTGAAAGAATCTCCATCTCCTCCTTGAGTCTTGAAGGAAGAACTGCAAGTCCCATCACCTCAATCAGGCCGATATTCTCCTTCTTGATGTGGTGCAGCTCATTGTGAGGGTGATACAATCCCAGCGGACACTCAGGAGTAGTGATATTGTTGCGCAGCGCAAGATCAAGCTCATACATATCACCGCGTTTTCTTGCGATAGGCGTGATTGTATTGTGAGGCTCTCCCTCCGTCTTTGCAAAAATATATGCTTCCTCGTCCGTATAGCCTCTCCATACAGCAAGAATATGGTCTGCAAGCTCTATGATTCGCTTCTCATCAGCACAGCTAAGACGGATAACCGACAGAGGCCATTTTACAACTCCTGCCTTCACATCCTCGTAGCCCTTCACTGTAAACTCACGCTCAATAGGTGCCTTTGCCATAGCGAACTCATAATTACCGCCCTGGAAGTGGTCATGGGAAAGGATTGAACCGCCCACAATAGGCAGGTCTGCATTGGAACCGATAAAATAATGCGGAAACAGCTTGATAAAATCAAAGAGTTTCACAAATGTGGCGCGTTCCACCTTCATCGGAATATGCTGTCCGTTGAACACTATACAGTGCTCATTGTAATATACATACGGCGAATACTGGAATCCCCACTCTCCGCCATTGATTGTAATCGGAATAATTCTGTGGTTCTCTCTGGCAGGATGATTGGTTCGTCCTGCATAGCCCTCGTTCTCACGGCAAAGTTGGCACTTAGGGTACCCGCTCTGTTTGGCAAGCTTCGCTGCTGCAATCGCCTTCGGGTCCTTCTCAGGCTTGGAGAGATTGATTGTAATGTCAATATCCCCATACTCTGTATTAACAACCCACTTCATATCCCTGCATACACGATAGCGTCTGATATAATCAGAATCCTGACTGAGCTTATAATAATAATCAGTTGCTTCCTTCGGTGATACCGCATATTTCTCACGGAAGTTCTTAATTACCTGTGACGGTCTCGGCATCAGGCAGTTCATAAGCCTTGTGTCAAATAAATCCTTATATACCACACTGTCCTCAATAAGCTTATTTTCAACTGCGTAATCAAGCAGTTCATCAAGTACAGGTTTAAGTTCAATCCCGCTGTATTCTTCTGCAGGCTCCTCATAGTCATCAAGCTTAAGAACATCCAGAATCAGATTGGTGGAATAGATTTTTTCCTCCTGCGTAATAAGCCCGGTCTCAAGCCCGTATGTCACCAGTTTTTTTATTGCTTCATATACCATATAGCTACCTCACCATACATTAAATAGTTGCATAAAACTAAGCTTTTCCCATAATCCGCTTAAGCTTGCGCACTACCCGTGTAAAAAAGCCTGGATAAAATAGCTTCTTCTGCACGGCAATATCATAGTCAGTATCTCTCTCCACCTTGTCCCTGAACTTAATAGGAAAAGGATAGGCCCCGGCGTGCATTTCCTCGCCCGGTCCCTTGGTGTGAGTGGCATCCTCGCGGTTCATGCCAATGTTATTAATCAGGTTTACACTAGGTACAACGCACAAACCGTCATTCTCGGCAAGACAGAGCATAAGCTGATAATCCCATGTGTCCAACTTGCCCTCGTATATCAGGTCAAGCTCCTTCTCAACATAATCTGCCTTGGCATCCATAAACACCTTGTGCATAAGTCCTTCTGCCTTGCGCTGCGGCCAGTTCTTAAGGGTAACATCATATTTTTCCCATGTTCTTCTCCATGTGCCCCAGCCCCAGATATAGTTGTCTGCCGTAAAAAGGTAATCATAAGGCGTCTTATAGTTTTCAAGTTTCTTATGGGCTCCCACCATCATTACCTTAGGGTCATTCCTGTAATGCTCCAGCATCTCCTGGCAGAATTGGAAAAATGAAATGTCTAACAACACATCATCTTCAATGATGATTGCCTCCTCCTCATGCTCGAACACCCAGCTTATGCCTGACGATACGCGCATCTTGCAGCCCATATTCTCCTCTGCATAATTCTTGTGAACCTCGCAGTCCCAGTCAACATGAGTATCGAGAAATTCCCTTACCGCCGCTACCTTCTCGGCATCTCCCTCTTTCCAAGGTCTTGCCGCATCACAAATCAGGTAAAGTCTTGGTGGCTTTATCTGTCTTATCCTCTCAAATACAACCTGCGTCGTATCAAGCCTGTTATATACGAAGAAGGCTACCGCCGTCTTCATTACAAAATCGCTCATACTATTCCTCCGTAATACTACAGCACAACAGGACCACCGCCGATATCTGCCACATAGAAGTCTGCCGCATATCCGATTGTGTCCTTATATTCCCTGCCTACTTTCTCAATGAAATTATCTATGGCGTCAGTCTTGACAATACTTACCGTGCATCCGCCAAAGCCTGCACCCGTCATACGTGAGCCGATAACCCCCGGCTGCTTGAGAGCTGCTGCAACAAGGGTATCAAGCTCCTTTCCGGTAACCTCATAATCCTCACGGAGCGAAGTATCCGAAGCAATCATCAGCTTTCCGAATTCTTCAATATCCCCATCCTTGAGTGCCTTCACAGCCTTGATTGTCCTCTGATTCTCATATACGGCATGCTTTGCACGCTTGCGGCGCACATCGCTCTTTATCGCCGACTTGTATCTCTCGAATGCCTCCTCGGTCAAATCACCCAGCGACTGAATGTCAATAACCTTCTGCAGCTCCCCTAAGGCTTCCTCGCACTCCGCACGTCTCTCGTTATACTTGGAATCACCCAGTCCTCTCTTCTTATTACTGCAGGAAATGACAATCTTGGCGTTGTCAAGCTTAACCGGCGCATATTCATAAGAAAGTGTAGCTGTATCAAGGAAAATAGCATGTCCTTCCTTGCCCATTGCGATGGCAAACTGATCCATAATACCGCAGTTAACCTTGTTAAAATTATTCTCTGCAAACTGGCTTATGAGAGAAATTTCTATGAAATCAACGTCGAAATCAAATGTATCCTTAAGCACAAGTGCCGTCAGCACCTCAACAGAAGCTGATGACGACAGTCCGGAGCCGTTAGGGATGTTACCAAAATAGTACATGTCAAAGCCTGTATCGAACTTATAGCCCTTCTCACCGAATGCCCACATTACACCCTTCGGATAGTTTGTCCAGTCAGCATCCTTTGACCATGTCAAATCCTCAAGGGAGCTTTCTATTACTCCGAGCTTTTCAAAGTTCTCCGAATAGAAACGAAGCTTATTGTCCGTTCTCTTTCTTACTGCCGCATAAGTACCCATTGTCAGCGCACAAGGAAATACATGTCCTCCGTTATAATCCGTATGCTCACCGATAAGATTAACTCTACCCGGTGCAAAATATACCTTGATGTCCCCATCACTGCCAAAAATTTTCTGAAACTTCTCAATCATCTGATTTTTCATAATGCTTCTCTCCTTTTTGCAGAGTATTCTTTAGCTAAGTATATTATAATGTTATATTTTTATCAAGAACTTCTTTTCTCCCCACAAAACAAAGAAGCCGGGACTATGCCCGGTTCCTTTGTCGCGATGCTGGTTAAAGTATATGACTACAATTCTTCCTCAGCCACAGCCTTCTCATAAGCCTCTAAGATTGCCTGTGATATCATCTCACGGGTCTTGGAGCTGATTGGGTGGGCAATATCCCTGTACTCCCCCTCAGCCGATTTCTTGCTTGGCATGGCTATGAATAATCCCTTCTCACCATCAATTACCTTGATATCGTGAACAACAAATTCATTGTCAAGCGTAATCGAAACAACCGCTTTCATTTTAGTATCCTTCGATACCATTCTTACCCTTACATCCGTAACCTGCATAATACCTTCTCACTTTCCGCTGTTATTACATGTTATATCTCTCGTTCTTCTCTACAACTATCTTCACTTTTCCGTCTTCACCGGTATATCTGCAGTTAGCACGAATGGTATCCCTGCTCTCAACAATGCAATTCTCAATCACCGTATTATCCCCAATATATACATCATTTAATATAACGGAATTGCGAATTACACAATTATTCCCCACATACACCTTTTTAAATAGAACAGAGTTCTCTACTTTTCCGTTGACAATACAGCCGCTGGCCACCAGTGAATTTCTGACCTCTGCTCCCGGGTTATACTTAGCCGGAGGAAGGTCATCCACCTTAGAGTAGATATCCGGATATTGATTAAAGAAGAATTCTCTTACATCCTTCTTAAGGAAATCCATATTAGTCTTATAGTAAGAATCCACAGTAGAAATATTGCTCCAATAGCTGTCAAGCTTGTAAGCGTACACTCTCTTGATGTTCTTGTACCTGATAAGAATATCCTTAACAAAGTCGTATCTGTCTTCGCTTGCAGCCTTCTCAAGAAGCTCTATAAGCTGTCTTCTTCTTACAATATATATACCTGTGGAAACCGTATTTCCCGAAGCCTCTATAGGCTTCTCCTCAAACTCGGTAATTCTCATATCGGGATTCATGCGAACAACACCAAAACGGCTGGCATCCTCCTCAGGCGGCAGTTCCTTGACAACGACTGTAATATCTGCCTTTTTCTCGATATGGTATTCCAATACTTTTGCAAAATCAAGCTTGTATATTCCGTCTCCGGATGCAATTACAACATAAGGCTCATGGCTGTTCTTCAAGAAATCAATATTCTGGTAAATACAGTCCGCTGTGCCTCTGTACCATACGCTGTTGTCAGCCGTAATAGTCGGATTAAATACATACAGTCCGCCCTGCTTACGTCCGAAATCCCACCACTTTGAAGAGCTTAAGTGCTCGTTCAAGCTTCTGGCATTATACTGTGTGATAACAGCCACTTTCTGAATATGCGAGTTAGACATATTGCTCAGTGCAAAGTCAATGCTTCTGTAGCTTCCTGCCACCGGCATGGCAGCTATGGCTCTCCGGCTGGACAGTTCCTTCATGGCCTTGTTATTTCCGCCCGCTAATACAATTCCAATTGCTCTCATCTGTCTGCACCTCCCTTAATAATACTTCCTCCACTCGGAAGCAACCCGTTGTCATAATCGGAAGCCTCTGTTATTCCGGAGATTGCAGTATTTTTACCTATATGTACCCTTGGAGGAATATAAGAATTCTCTCCTATTGTGACAAGTCCGAATGAATATACCTTAGCGTTGAGCGTATTCGGCGCTTCCTCGCCTACTCCCAAAACGGCACCCTCGCCAATCTCGACACTCTCTGCAATAATTGACTTGTCAATCACCGCACCTGCGCCAATGGTTACATTCTGCATTATAATAGAATCGCGTATGACAGCACCTTCCTCTATCATAACCCCTGAGCCGATTACAGAGTTGTATACCTCGCCGTATACACGGGTTCCTTCACCTATAATGCTTCTGAAAACCTTGGAGTTTTCCGCAAAATACTGCGGTGGCAGTATATCGCTCTTAGTATATATCTTCCAGAATTCTTCATAGAGATTAAATTCCGGAATAATATCAATCAGCTCCATATTAGCCTCCCAGTAAGAGCCTAATGTGCCGACATCCTTCCAATATCCGTTAAATTCATATGCGAAAAGCCTCTGCTTATTCTCATGGCAATATGGTATAATGTGCTTTCCGAAATCACAGCCCGGCTCGTCCTTCATTCTGATAAGTGCTTCCTTAAGTACAGGCCAGCTAAATATGTAAATACCCATGGATGCGAGATTACTGCTCGGATTCGCAGGCTTCTCCTCAAATTCAGTAATTCTGTTATGCTCGTCCGTTACAAGAATACCGAAACGGCTTGCTTCCTCAATAGGAACAGGCATTGCTGCAATAGTCACATCCGCATTGTTGGCCTTGTGATAATCCAGCATAAGTTCATAATCCATCTTGTAAATATGATCTCCCGATAAAATCAGAACGTAGTCCGGATTATACAGTTCCATATATTCAAGATTCTGATAAATCGCATTAGCGGTACCTGTATACCACTCACTGCTTGTACTCTTCTCATAAGGAGGGAGTACCGTAACCCCACCTCTGTTGCGGTCAAGATCCCACGGAATACCGATTCCGATATGGGTGTTGAGCCTCAAAGGCTGATACTGCGTTAATACGCCCACCGTATCAATTCCCGAATTGATACAGTTGCTCAGTGGGAAGTCGATTATTCTGTACTTTCCACCAAATGCCACTGCCGGTTTTGCAACTTTAGATGTCAGTACGCCAAGTCTGCTTCCTTGTCCACCTGCCAGCAGCATAGCAATCATTTCTTTTTTTATCATGCTACCACCTCTTGTCATTTTACTAAAGCCAATCATCACGTCTATGGTTTTGTAGTAAGATTATACCACACATTACTTAATAAGTGAAGAAATTTTTTCATATTTCATTTACAAAATATTCCTTTTTCTGAAAATTATTTAATGCGCACTATGTTGTTATGATATTTTGTACTGGAATTTTCATGAGTGGTGATATATTATATTTAATATATATTTAATTTATTCTCACAATTTGCCACATTGCGGCATATAATGATTATCAGGAGGATTTTACCATGTATAAAATTGATTTTAATAGACCAATACATATTCATTTCATCGGAATCGGCGGCATCAGCATGAGCGGGCTTGTGGAGCTTCTTCTCTCTAAGAATTTTACCGTATCGGGCTCGGACAGCAAAGAGACAAATATTACCAGGAATCTGAAAGAGCAGGGTTGCAAGGTATATATAGGTCAGAGCGCGGACAATGTGGATGCATCCATTGATGCTGTTGTGTACACCGCTGCCATACATCCGGACAACCCTGAATATGCGCGCTGTGTCGAGCTTGGCATTCCTATGCTGACCAGGGGCGAGCTTCTCGGACAGATTATGTCCAATTACAAGACTTCCATCGGCGTATCCGGCACCCACGGCAAAACCACCACAACATCAATGCTCAGTGAGATTCTCATGCTGGCAGACACCGACCCCACCATCTCCGTGGGCGGTATGCTTCCCTCTATAGGCGGCAATATGCGCATCGGACATTCCGATGTTTTCTTAACCGAAGCCTGTGAATACACCAACAGCTTCCTTTCCTTCCATCCGACAATGAACATTATACTCAATGTCGAGGAAGACCATCTTGATTTTTTCAAGGATATTGACGATATTCGTCTCTCTTTTAAGAAATACACAGAGCTGCTTCCTTCCAATGGATATTTGATTATCAACAGTGCAATTAAGGACTACCCTTATTTTTATAAAGACTGTGACTGCACCGTAATTACCTTCGGAACAGACGCAGCCCACAGCAACTTTTCTGCAGCAAATTTGCGTACCGGCAACGATGGTGATTACTGCTATACTCTTCTATATAATAATGAAGCACAGGCAGAAGTCTCCCTTAAGGTTCCTGGTGAACACAATGTTTTAAACAGTCTCGCCGCAATTGCAGCTGCGGTAACCATGGGGATTGATGTTCATACCGCGGTGGCGGGAGTTTCAGCCTACAAAGGGGTTGACCGTCGTTTTCAGGTAAAAGGACAGTGCATGGGCTTTACCATTATTGATGATTATGCGCACCATCCTGCGGAGATTACAGCCACCCTCAAGGCAGCCGCGCAGTATCCGCACAAGAAGCTGTGGTGTGTATTCCAGCCCCACACCTATACCCGCACCAAGGCATTCCTGCCTGAATTTGCCACGGCTCTCGCACTTGCTGACCATGTGGTGTTAGCCAAAATCTACTCTGCCGGACGTGAACAGGATGTATACGGTATCAGCTCGGCTGATATTCAAAAGCTTATAATAGAACATGGAACACCTTGCGAATACTTTGAGGAATTTGCACAGATTGAAGAATTCCTTAAAAATAACTGTGAGCCGGGAGATGTTGTGCTGACAATGGGCGCAGGCAACATCTTAGAGGTCGGTGAGCATCTGATAGGCAAATAGAATTATCCACAGCCTCAAAGCCCCATATAGTGGGGCTTTGAGTAATTTATCCACAATATTCACAAATTTCACAACTTTTTTTTCTGCCCTAAAATGTATTCTCAAACCAAAAAACCTATGCTATACTTCCATTGTTGAACAAACTATACATTTTTCGGAAGAGAGAGTAACCCAATGGCACCGCTTACTTTAACATCAGCCTGTACACCCAATGAGACAAGTATATCGAATATTTTTTTAGACACATATATGCCCTCCGCCAACGGCGAATTTGTGAAGGTGTATCTGTGTCTGCTTCGTATGTATAATAATTCCAAACAGAAGCCTGCCACATTGACAGATATTGCTGATTTGCTCAACCATACGGAGGGTGATGTAATCCGTGCCATCAAGTACTGGGAAAAGGCAGGTCTGCTCTCTGTAGATTATAGTGGAGACAATCCTGTGAATATTACCCTGCTTCCTGTTAATGACCACGAAAAAGGTGCAACATCAGGTAATACCCCGGAGCACTCCGACAACATATACGCTTCGGAGACTGCTGTTGCTTCAGACAGCCCCCTTGCGTCTAAGACGGACTACTCTCCTGCAGCACTTAAGCGCATATGTGATGACGAAAATATACGGCAGATACTCTTTGTAGCCGAAAGCCTGCTTGGAAAGACGCTCACCAATTCCGAAATAAATACAATATTATATATATACAATGACTTACACTTTTCTGATGAGCTGTTAGAATATCTTCTCGAATACTGTGTCTCCGGTGAGAAGCGAAGCCTGCGCTATGTCGAGAAGGTGGCCATAAGCTGGCATTCGGAGGGTATCACAACCGCAGAAGATGCCAAGATGCGGCATGAAATCCACAGTAAGAAGGTGTATTCGGTCATGAAGGCATTCGGAATCAATGACCGTATGCCCGGCAAGCCTGAGCTTGATTACATAACGCGCTGGTATGATGAATACGGCTTTGAGTGTGATTTGGTAATCGAGGCCTGCAATCGTACTATTCAGTCGCTGCACAAGCCAAGCTTTGAATATGCGGACACCATTCTCTCCAACTGGAAGAAAAAGAATGTACATACACTGTCAGATGTGGAAGCAGTGGATGCCGCCCGTCCGAGGAAGGATACGGCTTTTGCTTCCGACCAGCCGCAAAAGGCAGCCTCCAACCCGGCCCGCACCGGTCGAAACAGCAACCGTTTCAATAACTTTACACAGCGAAGCTATGATTTTGATGCTCTTGAGAAGCAGTTAATCGGCAAGAGGGATTAATTTATGAAGCTAAATAATTCACAATATGACGCAATAATGAGAATGTATGATGCCAGACAAGGCAAAGCCCGCGCCGAGCTTAACCGCCGGTATGAGGAGATTTCCGCCAGACTCCCTGAATACGATGCTCTCCGTCAGGAAACGGCACAGGTATCTGCCGCCGCTGCCAGGGCCGCAATTATGGGTAACATGAGTGAAAAAGCCTCCCTTGCGGACAAGCTTTCCGCCATAAGCGAGGAAAAGCGTCTGCTTCTCTCTGCTGCCGGCTATCCTGAGGACTATCTGGAAATGCAGTACGAGTGCCCTCTTTGTAAGGACACAGGCTTTATTGACGGTCAGAAATGTACCTGCTTTAAGCAGGCAGCCATTGACCTTTTATACAACCAGAGCAATATCAAGAAAATACTTCTACTTGAAAATTTCTCTAATTTCAATTATGATTGGTATTCGGAAAAGTATATTGACCCTGTTACCGGAATATCCGCCCTTGAGAATATAATCAATGTCACCAAGGACGTCAATGCCTTTATCTCCGATTTTCCGTCAGGCCATAACCTCTTATTCTATGGCGACACAGGTGTTGGTAAGACATTTCTTACCCACTGCATTGCAAGCGAGCTTTTGGGAAAGGGACATTCCGTTCTTTATCTCTCAGCCATAGACTTATTTGACCTTTTTTCAAAATACACTTTTGATAATGACAGCGAAGCCGATTACCGGGAGGCATTTTCCCAGATTCTCGACTGCGAGCTGCTTATTATAGATGACCTGGGGACGGAGCTCACCAACAGCTTCACCAACTCCCGATTATTTTATTGCATCAATGAAAGAATCCTTGCAGGTCTGTCAACAATAATATCAACGAATCTGAGCCTCGAAGAGCTTATGAACACCTATTCTGAGCGCATTTTTTCAAGGCTTACCACATCCTATCAGGTCTATAAGATTTTTGGGGATGACATTCGTTTGAAGAAACTATAACGATATCACAAATCTACGGAGGAAAATATCATGCTTCAGGAAGAACGCGACCTTGAAACCATACCAGTAGGGGCACTTGGAATCATTCCCCTCAAGGGCTGTGAAAAGCTCAGCCAGAAGGTAAATGACTACCTTGTTCAGTGGAGAACGGAAAGAGAAAGCGAGCACAAATCCACCATCGCTTTTGCAGGCTACCAGAGAGACAATTATATCTTAAGTGCCAGTGTTCCACGTTTTGGCTCCGGCGAGGCCAAGGGCATCATCAACGAGTCCGTCCGCGGATATGACTTGTACCTTCTAGTGGACGTATGCAATTACAGCCTTACCTACTCCTTATGCGGCAAGGAGAACCACATGTCCCCGGATGACCACTATCAGGACCTCAAGCGAATTATCGCCGCTGTAGGCGGAAAGGCAAGAAGAATTACCGTAATTATGCCATTCCTCTACGAGAGCAGGCAGCACAAGAGAAGCGGACGAGAGTCCTTAGACTGTGCCCTTGCACTTCAGGAGCTCACCGACATGGGAGTTGACAATATTATCACCTTCGATGCTCATGACCCTCGTGTGCAGAACGCAATCCCTCTCAAGGGCTTTGAGACTGTACAGCCGGCATACCAGTTTATAAAATATCTTACAAGAAATGTACCTGACCTTACCTTTGACAGCGACCACATGATGATTATAAGCCCTGACGAGGGTGGTACACACAGAGCAGTGTACTTCGCCAACGTACTTGGTCTCGATGTGGGAATGTTCTACAAGAGAAGAGACTACACCAAGATTGTAAACGGACGCAATCCTATCGTTGCACATGAATTCTTAGGCAGCTCCGTAGAGGGTAAGGATGTGTTCATCATTGACGATATGATTTCCTCTGGCGAGAGTATGTTAGACGTAGCCAAGGAGCTCAAGGCCCGCAAAGCAAAGCGTGTGTTCCTTGCCAGCACCTTCGGTCTCTTCACCAACGGTCTTGCCAAGTTCGATGCAGCATACGAAGAGGGACTTATCGACAAGGTTCTGACCACCAATGTAATTTACCAGACCCCTGAGCTTCTGTCCAAGCCATACTATATCAATGTGGACATGAGCAAATATATTGCTTTGATTATCGATACCCTGAACCACGATGCTTCCATCAGCAAGCTCCTTGACCCGGTTGACCGCATTCAGAAGCTTCTTAAGGAGTACAATAAGAATAAGGCTTAATATTTATTAGTATATTAGTGGCAAACGTACGCCTCCAAGTATACTGAATGATTACGGGACGGCAGATGCCGTCCCGGTTTTTCGCTTAAAACTTCTTACCCTCTTTAATGAATTCCAAAATATTAATATGTTTTATTCCATTTCTTTTTTGAAGCAAATAATCTGTTGTCACAACATACTTCATGTAATTATCTCTAATCATTTCCAATGGTTTGTATTCTCTATCTTCGGTCTGTTTACTCTCATTTATTGTATATGCTACCTGAACATATGAATAATTCTGTTCCGTATCTCTAAGAATAAAATCACACTCAAGCTTTCCAATTCTGCCAACACTTACCGCATAATTTATTCCTCGAGCATACAGGTATACCATATTCTCCAAAGCTGGTCCATAATTTATGCGATTATCTGTATTAAATGCAAAATAGAATGATGTGTCTGCCAGATAATACTTTTTCTCACCGCTCAAAGCTTTTTTGGATTTCATATCAAATCGATTACATTGATAAAGAATCTTTGCACCAACCAACGCATCTATATAACGTTTTAAGGTTGCACGTTGTACAGATAGCCCAACCTTCTCAAGAGAATGTTGAAGACTTTGTATACTCATAGTAGCACCAAAGTTGTTAATAACAAATCCCCTAACCGCTTCAAAGACCTCCACATTGCGAATCTTAACTCTTTTCTTAATATCTTTTTCAAAAATCTCTTCTATTACAGCTTTTGTGTATGCTTGCTTTTCTTCCGATGTATCAAATCTGACTGTGCGAGGAAATCCACCTTCTCTAAGGAATTTATCCAATTCAATATTCAGATTATTATCAACAGGTTTTTGATAAAATTTTTTCATTGAAAGATATTCATTGAAATTTAGAGTAAACAATTCGAATTCTACATATCTTCCAGTAAGTTTTGTAGCCAACTCTCCACTTAACAGATATGAATTTGAACCCGTAATGAAAATAGAATAATCTCCATCATTTCTGAACGCATTGATAATTTCCTCAAAGTTCTGAATATTTTGTATTTCATCTACAAATAAATACTTGATTTCATTAGATGTCGATAGTTTATCTACTATCTCTTCAAATTCATCGTCTGTTTTTATTTTTCTATACTTTCTTGAATCAAGATCTAAATATATTATACGATCTTCGCTAACACCCTCGCCAATAAGCTCGTCCCTTATCATTTCCATCAGACTTGATTTTCCGCAGCGCCTAACACCAGTGATAACTTTTATAATGTCGGTATCATGATAAAATCCTCTAATCCTTGAAAGATACTGTTCTCTACGAAATAATTCCATAATGTGCACCTCTTTCCAACAATCTATATATTAAGTATATCTTGAAAATACTTTTTTAACAACACACATTTTGCAAACTCATCAAAAAATGTGTCGTTAAAATTATTTTTACCAGGGCGGATTAGGAACTTACACCCAAAAGGAAAAAGGGGCTTATTTTATCAAACTGGAAAGTTACATTAGTCTCACATAATAAGTAGCCTTTCCGGAACCGCCTTTCATCAATTCACCTTCTTTCACAAGGGTTCTCAAAGAACCTTCTATTGAACTAACGCTAAGTGATGGACAGAGTTCTCTGATATCCTGCTTTGAAAACTTACCTATCTTATTCTTGGCAGCCTTGCGCACCATATCTATTGCAGGAAGCTTCTCCTCGATTATCTCAAAACGATCTTCAAAATCCTTATAGGCTGCAAGTATTGTTCCTAACAAATACTTTATAAAAGGAACTACATTCTCTTCTCCTTCATGCCAGCCATCCTGAGCCTTTCCCAAGGCTTCATAATATAAATCCTTATTCTTTGCAATCTTGGCCTCAAGAGAAATGTACCTGCCTACATAAAATCCGCTTCTATATAAAAGAAGTGTTGTAAGTAGTCTGCTCATTCGTCCATTACCATCGTTAAATGGATGAATACAAAGAAAGTCATGTATAAAAACAGGAATCGCAATCAGTGGTTCAACCTCAAGATTACCAATAACTCTATTATATTCCTCACATATTCTTTCCAGTGCCTCCGGCGTTTCAAACGGAGCTGGTGGGGTAAACAAAACCTTAGTATGACCATCCGGATAAGTTGCACTGATATAATTCTGTACAGTCTTTGTCTGCCCGGCAATCGGATTATTCATATGACTATAAAGTATCTTATGAAGCTGAAGGATATAATTCTTTGTTATCGGAATTGCGTCAAAGCTTTCATGTATGATATTCAGCACATCTCTGTATCCCGCAATCCCTTCTTCATCTCTATTCCTAGGGGTTGTTTTCTCTTCAACCAACTGCTTTATTCTGGTATTTGTAGTTACGATGCCTTCAATCGCATTAGAGCTTTCGGTACTCTGAATCTTTGCAATTTCTACAAGTTTCTCCAACTCATCAGGTTTTTGTTTCAAATGCAGTTCCTGCCTACCGGCATATTTATAAATAGCAGCAATAAGACTCAATACATCAGAGTCCCATTTCTGTTCTTTAATTTTACTATAATTAAAACTTCTCATTCCCTTAATCCTGCTCCTTTCCCTTAAATAATAGCATATTTTAAGGGTAAGGCAATTCATTGCATGTATTTTCCCTTAAAACACATATATAATTGAGGGTAACCGATAATTATAGGGTTCATTCATCCAATCATCCTCTTCCACATCTCCAAGGAGCAAATAATTCTCTTTCTCCATAATACA
>CAMAKT010000039.1 GCA_945836135.1 uncultured Clostridia bacterium
TCTTTCTGCTTCGGTGAAGGCTATCGGAGAATACATGAAGAATCAGGAGCAAGGACATGCAACCATAGAGGGAATATATATGGAAGGCCCTTTTTTCAGACCGGAAAAGAAGGGTGCCCATGATGAAAAATTCTTGATGCCATTAGATGAAAACTATCTTCATGATTTTGATAAAGAAAGCGGCAGCAATATAAAAGTCGTCGCCTTTGACCCTTGTCTTCAAGGCGCAGAGGCCTTTGTAAAAAAGTATAAAGACAGGTATATTCTGAGCATAGCCCATACAGCTTGTGATTATGACACTGCCACAAATGTGATGGAACTCGGCGCACTGCATGTAACCCATCTGTACAATGCCATGAATGACTTTGATAAACGCAGCCCGGGAATAGTCGGAGCATTCCTTGACAAACCGGAATGCTATGCCGAAATAATCTGTGACGGAATACACATTCATCCTTCAGTTCTTCGTGCCATGTTCCGGCTATGCCCCGACAGAATGGTGGCCATCTCCGACTCCATGTCTGCCACAGGCCTTGCCGACGGAACTTACTCCCTGGGCGGACAGAAGGTGTATGTGAAGGCTTCCAAGGCTGTTCTGGCTGACGGAACCATTGCGGGCTCAGCCACAAATCTATTCTCCATGATGAAGAAGCTGATTGAATATGGAGTGGAGCCCGAAGCAGCTGTGGCAGCAGTCACCATAAATCCTGCCCGAAGCGTACACCTTGACCACCTGTGCGGATGCATCCGACCGGGACGTAAGGCGGACTTCATAGTGGTCGATAAGCAGTATAATATTGTTGGGAGGGCAAATAGGGTATTGTGATTATTTGATGGGGCTGTGATAAAAGTATAGTTTAAAGAGCATAATGTGTATTACTTCAAAGTAAATGGAAGTTTGTTTGAAGTGATATTAATGTTTTTCCAAGCAAAGCTTTTTATTGAGCAAAAGTGTCGTTTGCGTCAAAAATATTCAATTCAAATTGATTAATTAGATAATATGATATATAATAGCATTGAATAAAAGTGCCAATTGCGTCAAAAATGTTCAAATTAGGAGTTGGTAAAATGGATATCAAAAGAGATAAATACTTGGCAGATTTGATTAACAGAATGAACAATGGAATGATAAAAGTTGTAACTGGTATCAGAAGATGCGGAAAATCATATTTGATTTTTACTATTTTCAAAGAATATTTAAAGGAACAAGGGGTTGATGAATCTCATATTGTTACTATTGAGTTAGACCAAAGAAAGGATAAAAAGTATCGAGATCCGGATGTTATTTTAGAGTATATAGAGTCACGTATTTTAGATGAAGGTCAGTACTATATATTATTAGATGAGGTTCAATTATTGAGTGAGTTTGAAGAAGTTTTGAACTCATTACTTCATATTAAAAATTTGGATATATATGTAACCGGAAGTAATTCTAAGTTCTTGTCGAAAGATGTTATCACTGAATTTCGTGGAAGAGGAGACGAAATTCATATTTATCCGTTAACCTTTAAGGAGTTCATGCAGGCTTATGAAGGCGATATATACCATGGATGGGCAGAGTATATTGTCTATGGTGGTTTACCGCTCACAGTGACAATGAAAACAGAAGAACAGAAGATTAACTATTTAACAAAACTGTTTGAAGAGACATATTTGAAAGATATTATTGAAAGGCATCACATAGAAAAATCTCAGGAGTTGGAAGATTTAGTTAATGTATTAGCGTCAGCGATTGGTTCTCTTACCAATGTACCGAAGATTGAGGCTACATTTAGAAGTGTAATACAGTCCAATATTAGTGCAAATACAATTCGGCAATATATAGAGTATTTAGAGGATGCGTTTGTTATCAATAAAGCGAATCGTTACAATGTTAAAGGTAGAAAATATATAGGAACACCTCATAAATACTATTTTGAGGATGTTGGATTAAGGAATGCCAGATTGGGCTTTAGACAGGTAGAAGAAACACATATCATGGAAAATGTAATATACAATGAATTACGTAGTAGAGGCTATTCTGTAGATGTAGGGGTAGTTGAAAAACGAGGTAGAAATGAGGACGGAAAAGAGGAAAGAACGTATTTAGAAGTTGATTTTGTTGCAAACCTTGGAAGTAAACGATATTATATTCAATCTGCATTTAGTATGCCAACAGAGGAAAAGCGTATTCAGGAGAAGGCATCGCTAATTAACACAGGCGATTCGTTTAAGAAAATCATTATTGTTAAGGACGTTGTAAATGTAACAAGAGACGAAGATGGAATTACTACAATGAGTATTTATGATTTTCTTTTGAAGGAAAATAGTTTAGAATTGTGAGGCGTTGTGATTGGTATGAACAGATTTTCGGAGAAGGACTGGAAAATATTCCGGAGTAAGATTGCTGGATGACAGTGAACTCGATGCATTTGAAAAAGCAATGGAAAAGGGACATTTTATGCCTACAGAAGAGGAAGTTCAGGAGCTTGCTATGTCATATGAACTGAACTATATTGCTGAGTTTACCGACAATAGTATGGAGGTTCCGGAAGAGGTAAAGCTTGTCTATAAAATAATTACAAAGAACGGATATCGCGAATTCCATCAGAAAGCTTATTGGATGGTAAGATGTCTCAAAGCTTTTGAATTAATTCATTTAGTAGCTCCTAATAGAATTCTGTATCACATGTATAAACAAAATAAAAATATAAAAGCAGATTATGAGGATTTTATGGCTGTACTTGGAAAAATACCGGATAGCCTTAATTCATGCAGAATGATTGAAGACAAGCTTGTATCAAAGGAAATACTAAAAAATGAAATATATAAAAGAATAGAAGCAAGACAAAGAGATATTGATTATTATATTCCTACCGTGAAAGAAATCATTTCGTATTCGGAAGATGAATATCCTTCATGCGAAGACGCATATGTGGCGTTATATAATTTCTTTAATGAGAGCATGAATATGCAAGAGGATTTGTGTGATATTTTATGCATGCAGGCATTCAGAGTTTTTACTACCGGAGGAATGCTTTCGGATTATATGGATATTGTAAATGAGTTGAATGTTGTTTTTGAATCAGATAAACAGGTTAAGCGTTTTGCTTCCTTGGTAATGCAGGTAAATAATAACACAAGAATGTTTGAACTTAAGGGGCACAAGCCTTTAGAGATGAAGCTTGGAACATCTGGCCTTCCCAAAGGGAAAGCGCCGGCAATTGTACCAATGAGTAGTCTGGCTGCCGGACTGCTGGAATCCGGTAAGTCCAAGCTGGCTGATATGGGAATAGCTGTTGATACAGAGAGTACAGCCACCAATATTCCAATAATTAATTATGCAGATGGCTTAAATGGAAAGGCGGATACTTCAATGAAGAAAGTGTACCCTAATGATCCATGCCCTTGTGGCAGCGGTAAAAAGTTTAAGAAATGCTGTGGAAGATGAAGAGCGAGGGCTTACTTTCTTCAGGGACTTTGGCATAAGGAATAATAATGGAGGGTTATTGGAATAATTATGGAAGGGGTAATACTTGTATTATCAACTTATCTGATAATAATGAATATCGCAGGCTTTGTTATGATGGGCATTGATAAACGCAGGGCGGTGAGACATGAGTGGAGAATATCGGAGGCTGCCCTTTTTATGACAGCAGTACTTGGCGGCGGAATAGGCTGCATATTCGGTATGTACACATTCCGCCACAAGACAAAGCACTGGTATTTCGTTGTGGGAATGCCGACAATTGTACTTGTTCATATTGCACTGGCGGTAGCGGTACTATATTATATCTTGACATAAAAATCTTAGCTATATAACGCGAAATGAGGTAAAGTATATGAAGATTGTTTTTTATGACACCAAACCATACGATAAAGAGTCATTTGAAAAGTGCTTAAAGACATATTCGGATATAACAATCGAGTTCGAAGAGGCGGATTTGAATGAGAGGACGGCAGTGCTTGCCAAGGGAGCGGATGCGGTATGTGCATTTGTTAATTCCAATCTGGGCACTGAGGTAATCGACAGGCTTCATGAGGAGGGCGTGGGCTGCATACTGTTAAGATGTGCGGGCTTTAATAATGTGGATTTGAACAGGGCAAAGGAATACGACATGGAGGTTTTGAGGGTTCCGGGGTATTCGCCGGAGGCTGTTGCGGAGCATGCCATGACCTTGGCACTGGGGGTCAACAGACATTTGCACAAGAGCTATATCAGAGTCAGGGAAAATAATTTCAGCCTTGGAGGACTTACGGGAATCAATTTCTACAAGAAAACCGCAGGAATTATCGGAACAGGCAAGATTGGTGCAGCAATGTGCAGAATATGCAGGGGTTTCGGTATGGAGGTTATTGCATACGATATGTACCCGAATAAGGATTTGGATTTTGTCACCTATATGAGCCTTGATGAGGTGCTTAGCCGCAGTGATTTGCTGTCACTTCACTGCCCTCTTACGAAGGAGACATATCATCTGATTAATAAGGATACTATTGCCAAGATGAAAGATAATGTAATACTTATCAACACCTCGAGAGGTGCACTTGTGGCAACCAATGACCTCATTCAGGGAATAAGGGACAGAAAATTCTTCGGAGTGGGGCTTGATGTGTATGAAGAAGAGGGAAGCAATGTTTTCGAGAACAGGGAGGATGAGGTACTTGAACATTCCACCACTGCAAGGCTTCTTTCTTTTCCTAATGTCATAGTGACCTCCCACCAGGGATTTCTGACAGAGGAGGCGCTGCAGGCCATAAGCGAGACTACACTTAAAAACGCAATGGATTATGTGAATGGAACCATAGATAATTATAACAGGGTGTGATTTGTATACTATGCTAAGGAAGAAGGAATGAATATGTGGATAGCATATGCTGCCGGTTCCGCTTTTTTTGCCGGATTGACATCGATTCTTGCCAAGTGCGGAATTAAGAGGACGGACTCAGATGTTGCAACGGCGATAAGAACAATTGTTGTACTGATATTTTCGTGGATTATGGTGTTTGTTGCAGGCTCACAGAAAGGAATTGGAGGGATTTCAACGAAGTCCCTGCTGTTTTTAATTCTTTCAGGGCTTGCAACGGGAGCATCGTGGTTGTGTTATTTTAAGGCACTTCAGCTCGGTGATATTAATAAGGTAGTGCCAATAGATAAGTCAAGCACGGTGCTTACCATAATACTTGCTTTTATTTTGTTTAAAGAACCCATAGGAGTTGCGAAAACCGTTGGAATTGCAGGGATAGCAGCGGGTACATATCTTATGATAGAAAGAAATGAAAATAAGCATGCACAAGCCACACGGCTGTCTGAGAATGAAACCGGGGATACTGCCCATGGCAAAAAGAATTTATGGATTGTATATGCAGTGCTGTCGGCGGTATTTGCAAGTCTTACGTCAATTCTGGGAAAGTTCGGGATAGAGGGGGTAGAGTCTAATCTCGGAACGGCAATCAGAACCATAGTGGTACTTGTGATGTCATGGGTTGTAGTGTTTGCAAAGGGGAAAAAGGCTGAGCTTGCCAATGTGAGAAAAAATGAGCTTGGCTATATTGTGCTGTCGGGCTTCGCGACGGGTGCCTCATGGCTGTGCTATTATAGGGCATTGCAGGATGGACCGGCAAGTATAGTGGTTCCTATTGACAAGCTGAGTATACTTATAACCATAGCATTTTCATACTTTGTCTTTAAGGAAAAGCTTTCAAAAAAGGCTATGGTCGGGCTTGTACTTATTGTCGCCGGAACGCTTGTAATGTTGATTAAGTAATTGTAATGCTTAGAAACCCTCAAGGCGTCGTTGCTTGCGCATTTCTCGTCGCTTGAGAGCAGCCTCATACTCCATCTGCTGCTCTTTGGTCTCTATAATAATATCCGGAACCTGGACCGGGTGTCCGTCATCGTCAATGGCCACCATCACAATGTAAGCACGATTGATAACACGGCGTACGCCATCTAAATCTTCAGTATATGTGTCAACACGGACTTCCATGGAAGTGGAGCCGACGTATGTTACATGCCCCACCAGTACGAGCATCTGACCGGCGTATACCGGTGCCTTGAATTGGAGATTGTCTATGGCAGCAGTTGTTATATTGGCGTTAGCATGGCGCCTTGCTACAATACCTGCCAGCTCGTCAATCCACCGCAGTAAATCGCCACCGAACAATCTGCCGTAATGATTCATGTGGGCAGGACGAATGAGATACTGCTGCTCTGTTCTTGATTCGGATATTTTTTTCTTAGGACGTTCATTTTCTGCGTTCATTATTCACATCTGCCTTCATTTTTTATATCCTTATACCATGCATATGAGTTCTTTCCATTTTTCTTAACTGTATACATTGCCTCATCTGCACATTCAATAAGCTTCTTCATATCATTGCAGTCGTCAGGAGATACTGCTATACCAAGACTAATCCTGACGGGAATGGTAATGTTATCCAGTTCAAAATCCGTCTGGAAGAGTGAAAGACAACGTCTGGCACACTCATCAATATTATCGTAGTTACGTGTCTTATATATACATATAAATTCATCACCGGCCAGACGGTAAGGCGTAAAGGCAGGGTCTTTTATGCTTGATATACGTTTGCCAAGTTCAGTGAGCACATGGTCACCCTCTGCATGACCGTAGGTATCGTTTATCTGCTTAAATCCGTCTATATCAAATATAAAAAGCGCACATGATGCATGGCTTGTATTCAAATCCTCAAGGTCTGAGTATAATTTACTTCTGTTGGCAAGGCCTGTGAGAAAATCATAGTTAGAGCTCTTGGTTAGATTTTTCTTCTCATCGTTGAGCTGATTGGTGAGCAGGTTCTGTTTGATATTCTTCTTAAAAAGCAGAACAATAACAATCAGTAGCAGGATGACAATGATGGCGGCAGGAATGATGATTGTATAGTGCTCCTCCCAAAAGCTTGGAAGGTGATTGATTACCTCCGCGTCCTTGGGTATCAGATTCAGGTTCAGGTTGAATTTTCTCATTACCGCTTCATCTATATAATATATATTCGGGCTGTCAACAATCACATCATATTCTGAGCAGTCTTTGCCATGTGCTATGGCATTTGCCATCTCGGCTGCGAGCTTGCCGGACAGTTCCATCGAAACAATATTTCCACCCAGCAGTCCTTCACCGATACCGCCGGATACCATTCGTAGCGCAGGTACGGGAGCATACTCAGACACAAGCTGAACTGACTGGTGGCTGTTGTAGTTCTTGCCGCTGGCGTCCTCGGTCATGACAATATATATAAGAATAGAATCCTCGGGTATTGACTTGATGGCGTTGATAAGCTCGTCCGTGGTGAGTGCTGAACAGTTAATTTCTGTAAAGACAAGTTGCGGATACAGGGAAGCATTGTTGTAGAAGGAGCGTCTTTCTGCCTGCCCTGTGACGGAATCGTCAAGAATTGCTATAACTCTCTTGGCGTTAGGGTATAGAGTCAGGGCAAAATCGATATTCTTCTGAACTGAAAGTGCTTCTACTACACCTGTTATGAGAGGACTTTCGGATACCTTAGCGGCATATTCCAGATCATTAACACCTTCGAATACAATAGGAATATCCCTGAAGATATCCTCCTGATGCTTCACTGCAAAACGGAGTGCAGCATCGTCACCAACTATAATGGCATCATATGGCTCGAGTCGCTCAAGACGGTAGGCAAGCCCTTCGTAGAAGAGTTCTATGCTCTCATCGTCAGGAAAACGCTTGGTATCCATGAATTCATAGTCAAGGACGACATCGGAGGTAATTCCTTCCTTTATGCCCTCAATCTGTATCTGCACGGTGTCCCATGCATAGGAATAGGAACTGATGAACAGAATGCGGTACTCATCGCTGCCTTCGGCGGCATTGGCACTGGTATAGCTTCCAAAGATAAGAAATAATAATGTAAGTGCAGATAAAAAGCCTGCTACAAACTTCCTCATAATGTAGTACTCCTTGCCTATATTTTATATGTTTATATTTTACATCCCAAGGCAGTAAAAAGCAATATTGATTTAAAAAATAAGGTATTAAAATGTAACAGTTCAGTCGCGCCATTCGCAAATATGTGAACTTGAATAAATGGTGAAAAATGTATATACTGTTTGAAAAGACATTGCGGCAAAAACGCCCGGAAACGAGGAATGGATGAATTACAAAACAAATCTTAAACTTAAGAAATACAATATGATTTTATGGAGCTTTTTAGGAGGAGTCTCATTTATTGTTTTGATATTGACTATACTGTCACTGACAGGTGTTATGGATGTGATTTTCAGCCCGGTTATGGGGATAGCAATTCCGGCGATTATGGTGGTATGCGCCTGCAACCAGATACGCTCATATTTTGTTGAGACGATGATTACTTATGAATCTGCCGGGGAAGGTGTGCAGGATGAGGTTTTGGCATTGTTTGAGGCAGTCAAAAAGAGTATGGCAGAGCAGGGAATAGACCAGTGGGACGAGGCATATCCGGATGCAAGCGACATATCATCGGATATACAGGATGGTACGCTTACTCTGGTAAGGCAGGGAGGCAGCCTTGTAGCCGTATATACTCTTAACAGACATCAGGATAATGCATATAAATTCGGAAGCTTTAAGGATAACTCGGACGGATATCTCGTGCTGCATAGGTTATGCGTTCACCCGTACAACCAGCATAGCGGTATTGCAACCGCAGCACTTAAGCATATCGAGGAGGAGGCAAAAAAAGAAGGGGCTTCCTCAATACGTCTCGACGTATTTACGAAAAACCCCCGTGCGGTTAAGCTGTATGAGCAAGCCGGATATGAATATGCCGGGGATGCTTATTTCAGGAAGGGCAAATTCTCTCTTATGGAGAAGGTACTCTAGAATCACTGTTTGGTGATTCGTTTAGGCCTGACACCGCCTTCGGTGTACTGCTTTTTCAATGTAAAGCCACGGCCCCTCACCTCGTTGACCTGGCTGATTATAATAAAGGCAGCAGGGTCAAGCTTCATTACCGCTTCCTGAATGGCAAATAATTCGCGGCGGTTAATTACGGTAAGTATTGCATAGGTTTCATTGCGGGTAAAGCCACCCTCAACCTCATACAGTGTGGTTCCGCGGTCAAAGCGTCCGGTTATCAGTTCATTGATTTCCATGTACTTTTCGCTGATGATTTCAAGCTGGGTTTTGCTCTTGCCCATAATCAGTACCTTCTCGAGGGAGTAGGTGTAGATACATACCAACAGTATTCCGTAGAGAATCTGGTCGCGGTTTGAGAAGAACATCTGCATAATTAATATTGTAAAATCAAAGACATACAAGGAAACGGATATATTGATTCCGAATTTCTTGTTCAGTACAAGGGGAGGAATATCCATTCCGCCGGTGGATGCACCGGCACGGATTACGATACCTATGCCAACACCAATAAGAAGACCGCCGAACAGAGTGCACAGTATCAGGTCGTTAGTCAATGCTCCGGTAATGCCCACAAGATAACGGGCTGCCGACAGAAGGAACGGATAGAACAGGGAACTTAATATTGTCGAGAGAGCAAAGCTTTTGCCAAGTACAATCCATCCGATAATAAACATGATAATATTGAATATAAGTACAAAGAGACTTATGTCAAAACCCGTGAAATAATTAACAAATAATGCAATTCCCGTTGTGCCTCCGGTAATCAGTCCGCTGGGCAGAATGAAAAAAGCGATGGCAAAGGAATACAGCATATTGCCGATAAAAATCATAATAATCTTTTTGATGGTGTCTTTATTTATATGTGTGTGTGCGTGAAACATAACGGCTCTCCTTTGTTATTCTAAATCGTCAAGAAGTATAAACGAAACTTTGCAAAGTGTCAATTCGGTGCTATAATATGGCACAGTGATACTTAAATAATTAAATAAAAAATAAGGAGCAATTATGAGATATCCTGAGTTTTTAAATAAAAACGGTACAATCGGATTTGTGGCACCATCCTTTGGGTGCAATATTGAGCCTTATCGCAGCGCCTTTGGCAATGCACAGAAGAAGCTGGCAGCGCTGGGGCATAGGTTTGATTTTGGTCCTAACTGCTATGCGGGGGAGGGAATAGGAATAAGCAACACTCCGCCAAAATGCGGCAGTGAGCTTACGGAGTATTATTGCAGTGAAAATAATGATGTACTTATATCCTGTGGTGGTGGTGAGCTTATGTGTGAGACATTGGACTATGTGGATTTTGACAGGATAAAGGCAGCAAAGCCTAAGTGGTATATGGGTTTTTCAGACAACACGAATTTCACTTTTCTTCTGACGACAATTTGTGACGTGGCATCAATATATGCGCCATGTGCCGCATCCTTTGGCATGGAGCCTTGGCATCAGTCTATTCAGGATGCCTATGATATTCTTACCGGAAGCAAGGACACCATAAGCGGCTATCCTTTGTGGGAGAAGGAGGGAATACGCGACGAGGAGCATCCGTATCTTCCTTATAATCTCACGGAGAAAAGGGAGCTTCACTACTATCTGCCGGGAAATCATGGTATTGAAGCTGAATTTGAGGGACGTCTCATTGGCGGCTGTATGGACTGTCTGGTTAATCTGGCAGGCACGAATTTTGACCATGTGGCAGAGTTTAACGAGCGCTACACCGACGAGGGTATAATCTGGTTTTTGGAAGCCTGTGATTTGAATGTGTTGAGTATACGAAGGGCACTGTGGAACTTAGAGCATGCAGGATGGTTCAAGAATGTGAAGGGCTTTCTTATAGGCAGACCATTATGCTTCGGCAGTGAGCTTATGGGAATGAACCAGTACAATGCAGTTACGGGAATCCTGGCAAAATACAATGTACCGATTATAATGGATTTGGATATAGGGCATTTGTCACCGATGATGCCGCTTGTGTGCGGAAGCTACGCCAGAGTCAAGGCAAAGGGCAACGACATATCAATAAAGATGAGTGAGAAAGCGTGAGATAAATGATACAGGATATATTTCCGAAAATATACGATAATAATTATTATCCTGAAAAGGAACCGGATGATAATGCGGTCTGTATGATTTTTAAAGAAAATAATGTGGTGGTGGCACATGATGAGAGCAAGGGGGTAAAATATATCCCGCAGGAATCCGCCAGCAGTCTTGAAATGGACGTTCCGGCAGGGGATATTTCTTTCCCTGTTTATGGGCAGATTAAGGAATATGTAGGTGAATACCGCTATCTTTTTTCGGTAGGTGATGAGGAATACTATCTGGTAACTCATTATAAAGGGGAATGCGAACCGGACTGGACAGAAATGGGATATGTATACGAGCATTACAAGGCACTGCGCCACGCCAGCCCTAAGTATAAGGTCTTTGCCCTTATGACGGCATACCATCTGCACTGCTGGTACAGGGACAATACTTTCTGTGGACGTTGCGGTGAGCGGATGTTTCATGATACAAGGCTTAGAGCACTAAGATGCCCTGAATGCGGCGGAATCGTATTTCCGAGGATATCACCGGCGGTTATCGTGGGAGTACATGATGGTGAGCGCCTTCTTATGACAAAGTATAATGGCAGGGACTACAAGGGATATGCCCTTATTGCAGGCTTTGTGGAGATAGGTGAATCGGCGGAGGACACGGTACGCAGGGAGGTCTTTGAAGAGGTTGGTGTACATGTAAAAAATGTGACCTATTATGGCAGCCAGCCCTGGGGTATGGACGGAAGTTTTCTGCTTGGCTATTATGCACAGCTTGACGGAGCGGCAGGAATTAACATGGACAGAGAGGAACTATCAATGGCTGACTGGTATACACCACAGGAAATCACGGTGCAGGACGATGATATAAGCCTCACCAGCAGGATGATTTATAATTGGAAACTTCATATTGCGCAGGGTGATTGATGAAAAAGTTACAGTTCAGTTGCGCCATTCGCAAAGGCGCCTGTCGGCGCTTTCTCGCTGCTTCGCAGCTAACTTTGCTCATAAACGGGCGCTCCGTTCATAGCCTGAAACGCGAGCTAATTCATGCAAGCATGATTATCTCGCATTTTAGGCTATGACTGAACTGTTACAAGAAAAATACTTTAATACAATAAATCGTTGACAAATTAAAGAATACCCATTATAATCCATTTTAAAGCAATGATTGAGAGAAGTACCATGAGCGGTCACTCACAGAGAGCCGGGGTTGGTGGGAGCCCGACAGAAGAACACATGGGAATAACACTCAGGAGCTGCAAACTGAACGGATACACTTTATCAGTTGTATTCCAGTAGGGGCGACGTAGGCCGGGCGATAACCGCTAAGGTTTGATAGAACCGCAAAGTGACTGTATTTTCAGTAAATCAGGTGGTACCGCGGACTAGTGTTCGTCCTGAACTTATTAAGCAAGATAAGTTCAGGACTTTTTTTGACGATTGCGGGAGCACGAAAGTGCGGAGCAATCGGCTTTCATCGCAGATTGTGAGTAATCAAAAAGTATAACATGCGCATAAGAGCAGCGCGGAAATGAGGAGAAAATGAACACCAACAACATTTATCGTGACAAGACTATTGACTGCATTACAGAGGCTGAGGTAGGAAAGAACTGCAAGGTGGCAGGCTGGGTTGAGAACATCCGTGACCATGGCGGTGTATCTTTTGTGGATTTGCGTGATATGTACGGGGTGCTACAGGTGGTTATGAGAGACACCTCACTGCTTAACGGTCTTGTTAAGGAAGACTGTGTAAGCATAGAGGGTGTAATTGAACACCGCGACGAGGAGACCTATAACCCTAAGATTCCTACCGGAACCATTGAGCTTGAAGCCCATAGTGTAACCATGCTTGGCAAGGTATACAAGCAGCTTCCGTTTGAGATAATGACATCAAAAGAGACCAGAGAGGATGTACGTCTTAAGTACCGTTATCTGGATTTGAGAAATAAGAAGGTGAAGGACAATATTATTTTCCGTTCACAGGTGATAAGTTATCTGCGCCAGAAGATGACGGAGATGGGATTTCTGGAGATACAGACACCTATTCTGTGTGCGTCCTCACCGGAGGGAGCAAGAGACTATATTGTTCCGTCAAGAAAGTTCAAGGGTAAGTTCTATGCTCTGCCGCAGGCACCACAGCAGTATAAGCAGCTTCTTATGGTGTCCGGCTTTGACAAGTATTTCCAGATAGCTCCGTGTTTCCGTGATGAGGACGCAAGAGCTGACCGTTCACCGGGAGAGTTCTATCAGCTTGACTTTGAGATGAGCTTTGCCACACAGGAGGATGTATTCCGTGCAGGCGAGGAGATTCTTACAGCTACATTTAATAAATTTGCACCGGAGGGGGCTGTAGTTACACAGGCTCCGTTCCCTGTAATCAGCTACAAGCAGGCAATGCTTGAGTTCGGTTCGGATAAGCCGGACCTTCGTAACCCTCTTCGCATTATGGATGTTACGGAATTCTTCCAGAAGTGTACCTTCAAGCCGTTCTTAAAGAGAACGGTAAGGGCAATCAAGGTTCACGCTGATATGTCCAAGGGCTTCCATGAGAAGCTTCTCGATTTTGCTACATCCATCGGCATGGGTGGTCTTGGTTATCTTGAGATTGCTGATGATATGAGCTACAAGGGACCAATTGACAAATTTATTCCGGAGGAATATAAGGCAGAGCTGGCAGAGATTGCAGGGCTTAAGCCGGGAGATACCATTTTCTTCATTGCGGACAAGGAAGAGAGGGCTAACCTCTATGCCGGACAGCTTCGCAACGAACTTGGCAAGAGACTTGATTTGTACGAGAAGAACGCATTCCGTTTCTGCTTTGTGAATGATTTCCCGATGTACGAGTATGACCCTGAGGAGAAGAAGATTGTATTTACCCACAATCCTTTCTCAATGCCGCAGGGAGGTTTAGAGGCATTAAATACCAAGGACCCTCTGGATATTCTTGCATATCAGTATGATATTGTCTGCAACGGCGTGGAGCTTTCCTCCGGTGCTGTGCGTAACCATGACCTTGCCATTATGGTTAAGGCATTTGAGATTGCAGGCTACACCGAGGATGATCTTAAGGCAAAGTTCGGCGCATTGTACAATGCATTCCAGTTCGGTGCTCCGCCACATGCAGGAATGGCACCGGGCGTAGACCGTATGATTATGCTTCTTAAGAATGAGGAGAACATCCGCGAAATCATAACCTTCCCAATGAACGGAAATGCTCAGGACCTTATGTGCGGCGCACCGGGAGAGGTTACGGAGCAGCAGCTTCGAGAGGTTCATATCAAGGTAAGAGATTAATATTTGATTGACAGTAAATTGATGCAGTGTATAATAATTGGTAGCACCTATTGGTGCTACCAATTATGCGTTATGGAGGTAATTTATGAAGTACATAAAACAGTTTTTGGTTATTCTCGGTATTTCTTTTGTAGGGGAATTGTTTAAGGCTGTTTTGCCTTTTCCCATACCTGCCAGTATTTATGGAATGATTATTTTGTTTATTGGGTTGATGACAGGCTTAATCAAGCTGGATGCGGTAAAGGATGCAGGTAAATTTCTAATAGAAATTATGCCCTTGATGTTTATTCCGGCAGGTGTAGGGCTTATGGAAAGCTGGGGAATTCTCAAGCCTGTTGTCCTCCCGTTCTGTATTATTACCGTGGTTACAATAGTAACTGTTATGACTGCGGCGGGAAGAACATCCCAGTGGATTATCAGACGTGATAAGAAGAGAGGAAAGCTTAATGATTAATTTTTTTGAGGAATCGGTATTTTTTGGTGTGACCCTGAGCTTGATTGCATATTTTATCGGCTTATTGCTTAAGAAAAAATTCAAGCTGGGAATATTTAATCCGCTGTTGATTGCAATTATTATATCGATTGTTTTTTTAATAGCAGCTGATGTTGATTATGAGGTATACAATGAAGGCGCTAAGTATTTAAGCTGGCTACTTACCCCGGCTACAGTGTGTCTTGCAATTCCTTTATATGAACAATGGGAACTGTTAAAGAAAAATTATAAGGCGATATTAGTCGGAATTGTCTCCGGAGTGCTTACAAGTCTTACTACTGTATTGGTTCTTGCTTTAATTATGGGATTGTCCCATGAAGAATATGTAACGCTGCTTCCGAAATCAATAACCACTGCCATCGGAATGGGAGTGTCGGAGGAGCTTGGCGGATATGTTACAATCACTGTGGCAGTGATTATTATCACCGGTGTCCTGGGGAATATGTTTGGTGAGCTTGTATGCCGTATTTTCAGGATTACAGAGCCCATATCCAAGGGTCTTGCGCTGGGGTCAGCGGCTCACGCCATCGGAACCGCCAAAGCTGTTGAACTGGGAGAGGTGGAGGGTGCCATGGGCAGCCTTTCCATTGCGGTCTCAGGAATACTTACCGTAATATTGGCATCAATTTTTGCGAATTTTATATAGAATAATTAATTATGAAATTTCTATGCATAGAAATGAGGAGTACTATGGAAAATAAAAGCGCATCTTCGGAATACGAGAAGGCCATTGATTATATTTATACATTGATGCAGGAAGGACACCTCAAGGTGGGAAGTAAGCTTCCAACGGAGAGAGCCATTGCCGAGAGGCTTGGAATAGGACGGAATTCAATTAGGGAAGCCTTATGTATCCTTCACGGGATGGGTTTGGTGGAAAGGGTGCAGGGCTCCGGAAACTATGTATCCAAAAATATAGGGAGTTCAATAAAACAAATTCTTACGGTTACGCTTGCCCTTGGAACAATTACAAGACAGGATGTGTGCAGCTTCAGACGTATAATGGAGAAATCAGTGTGTATGCTTCTTGTGGACAAAGACTTATCAGTGCAGCAGGTGAAACATTTTGAAGAAATATTTTATAAAATGAAAAATTCCGTGGAGGATGCAATGCCGGAACTGGATAAAGCTTTTCATGATTCACTTATTCTGGCAACAGATAATACACTCTTTATTACTATTATGGAAGCAATAACGGAGGTGTACAGAGAATGGATAGACGCTGCCTTGAAAAAAGCAGATGTTGGACAGAAACATAAACTGGTTGAATATCATACAGGCATTTTTCAAAGCATTATGAATAAAAATACGGATGAAATGCTTTATTTCATAGATAAGCATTATGATTTGACAGAGGAGATGCTGAGGTGAATATATTATTATCTCAACATATTATTTTACTAAGTAGATTATCAAACGGTAGTCCGATATAGTAAAAGAAAAGTGTATAAAACATTTTTTGCAATGTATTCCAAATGATGGAGGAAAATACATATAAGCTGGAACGAACATCCTTGGCTTAGCAACTGCTATGAAAGTATATAAAGGTGCTGTTCAGAGAACAAAATAAAATCCGTTGCACTCTGTTGCATTTCAACAGGAGAATTTCATTTTCCTAATGATGAGGCAGCAGAGATTGCCGTAGCAACCGTAAAAGATTTTCTGGTAACGGACAAAAATATGGAACGCATTATTTTCAATGTATTTAAGGATAATGACAGAGAAATATACGAAAAGATATTGGGTCTGAATTGACGCTAACACTGTTCGTTTGTATTGTGCTATAATGATTTAGTAATAACTAAGGAATGAGGGGAGCAGTATATGAAATCAACAATATTGGTGGATAACATCGCAAATGAAGGTATTTCCGGTGAGTGGGGATTTAGCGCCTATATAGAGCATAATGGCAGGAAGCTTCTGTTGGATACAGGTGCCTCCAATCTGTTTGCCGAAAATGCGGAAAAACTTAATATCTCCATAGAGGATGTGGACATGGCAGTTCTGTCCCATGGACACTATGACCATTCCAACGGCATGGCAGAATTCTTTGAGATAAATAAGAAGGCAAAATTTTATCTGCAAAAAGGCTGCAGCGAAAACTGTTATTTTAAGAAGTGGTTTTTAACGAAATATATCGGAATTCCAAGAGGAGTTACTACTAAGTACAAAGACAGAATAGAGTATGTCTGCGGCGTGCATGAACTGGCGGAAGGCATCAGTCTGATTTCACACTCTGTATCGAACCTGGAACAAATCGGAAAAAGGGAGATGATGTAGATCG